>JAQVHS010000004.1:0-19502 GCA_028696075.1 Candidatus Gastranaerophilales bacterium | reverse complement strand
ACGCATAGCCTTCCATTTCGCTACAACATTTTTCTGACGAAAAAGTTTTCGCTCAATTCGGCTATTGCACTTACGGCATTCCCTTCGGTCAGCCTACCGCAAATCCGCTGTCTTGGATTATGCGGGTACGCATAGCCTTCCATTTCGCTACAACATTTTTCTGACGAAAAAGTTTTCGCTCAATTCGGCTATTGCACTTACGGCATTCCCTTCGGTCAGCCTACCGCAAATCCGCTGTCTTGGATTATGCGGGTCTTCGGAAAACTCATCGTTTTCCTTTGACTTACGGGCTGGGTTCGCCTTTGGCTCACACGGTGCCCTACCGCAAATCCGCCCCTGTGATCTCTTCTTCTATACTTCGAATATCTTCGTTCTTACCCGCGTTCAAATATGAATTCGCTATTTTTTGCAAAACAGGCTCTTCTTCATTTTGAACCATGGTTTCATTCAAAAGATATTCTTCTACTACCATAGATGCGTCCTCCAAGGACTTTTTTTCAAGTTCCGAAATCATATCCATTAAGTTATTAAGAACAGATTTTCTCATGCTTAATTTTTTTGTTTCCATATCTATATCCCTTACATTTCGTTAATTAATCTTGTTCTGTAGCATTCTGATATATCCATTTCAGTAGGCTCAATATCTTGCCCTTGTTCTTCTTCGTCAAAGTAAAACTCTAACAAATTAAACATAGCAATGTTTTCTCTTTTTTTTATATGCCTTGAGATAGTGGAAAAAAACTCTTTTAAACCCATGACTTTACTCCTTAACCTAACATAATTCTTATGTCGGCTAATTTTGTAAAAACTTTAGGTTTTTATGTATTTTATTTACATAAGTTTACAAATTATTCCTGGTCATCTAAAAATTGCTGGATACCTTCATTTTGCTGGGCATCTGCCATTTCAAGTATTTTATAAATCATATAAGCGCCTAACGCTACCGCCTTAGGGTCGAGATTGGTATTTGTTGCAATATCAATAATAGCCGCGTTAACCTCGGGGTTTTCATCTTTCATATAATGAATCATCCCTCTGCGCCAAGAGTGGAGGTCTTTTAGGATTTCGGCAAATATTAAGTCTTTTTGTTCTTCTGTGATTATCGGTAACATATACCCCTCATAACTGGCTAAATTATATCAAAATTTAATAACTTTGCACAGTTCTTAATAAATTAAACAAAGTTTTCTTCCTGAATTGCAATTCCCGCAATTTGGGTATCAAGCAAGGATAATGACTTAACAGGACCCTTACCCTGTTTTTCGATAAGTTTTGGCGATGCTGGAGAGCTTTTTTCCATAAGCTGTTTCAACTCTTCATAAGTTTCTTCCGTATTATCAACATAAAGCACCACCGGCGGTCCTACATGTTTTAAAAAAATCAAAATGGCTTTGCGGGTCTTTATTTGCTGTGTATTTTGATGATATTGCTGCGCCATAATAATTCCTAATCTGCTACGTAACTACTTGATAATAACATAATTAACCGTTGTTTAAAAATCGTTCAATAATATTATTTTCAATTAAATCTTGAATTCTTCACAATCCCTGTGATATTCTTAAATAAGGTTATTCTCGTACGGGGTTTTTATGAAAAATTTTTGTATATTAATTGATATTGTCTTAATGCTAATAATCGTTTTGTCTGCTTATTTAACCAGGAACCTAAATATAACGGTTTCGGATTTTACTTTTAGTGTGGCTTTTGTTGTTTTATTAAGCGGGTTTTTGGGTTTTTCCATGGGGTATTTATTTGACCTTTACGAGTTGAAACAGCTGAATCAACAGTCGTTTAAGCACGTTAACAAAGCCGAAAAACTTGCCGTAATTTCAGAGGAAAACGAAGATAAAGTAAAACGGCTTGAAGCTAAAATTGAAACCCTTGAAATAGCACTAAAAGAAGCGCTTAAAAATAAATAATTTATTTTTTATCTTTTGAAGGTTTTTCTTCTTTTTCTTCAGGGGCGGCTTCAGATTTTTTCATCAATTCAGGGGGAACATCATCCCTTTCCTGATTCCATCTGTCAAGCCCGAGCTGTTTACGGACTAAACCTATTCCGACGTGAACTCTCCATTCATCCATTTTGAGCTGTCCTGCTATGATTTTATGGCAGCCTATCGGGGGAAGAGGTAAAAGAGGTTCATATAAACTTTTAATAGCCATTAGCTGTTCGGGAGTAATTGCTAATTTTCTCTTGGGGAAAGGTAATTTAGGCAAGTGCAGCTTTTGCCTTACCAAATTTATCCCGAAAAACACCTTATTTGGTTCAAGTCCTATTTCTGCCCCTATAATTTCGTGGGCATCAGGGTTGGGAAGAGGGAGCATTCTTTTGTATAAAACTTCTATCATTGCTACCTGTTCTCTTGAAATAAGCAAAGCTCTTTGTGCAGGCCTGCGTCCTCCTTGCCCACCTTGAGGTCTGCCGCCTCTGTTAAATCCTCCGGGACGGGGAGCGCCTCGGTTGAAACTGCTGTTTCTGTTGTATCCGCCATCACGATTGTAACTTCCCTGAGGTCGATTATATCCGCCTTCTCTGTTGTCGCGGTTATAACCTCCTTGAGGACGGTTGTATCCGCCTTCTCTGTTATCGCGGTTATATCCTCCTTGAGGTCGATTATATCCGCCTTCTCTGTTATCGCGGTTATATCCTCCTTGAGGTCGATTGTATCCGCCTTCTCTATTGTCGCGGTTATACCCTCCTTGAGGACGATTGTATCCACCTTCTCTGTTATCGCGGTTATAACCCCCTTGAGGTCGATTGTATCCGCCTTCTCTGTTATCGCGGTTGTAACCGCCTTGTTGGCGAGGATAGGCGTTATCTCTGCTGTAGCCGCCTTGGGACTGTTCTTCTTTATTAAAAGTTTTTTGCTGCGACTCATCTTGAGGGTTTTGTTGATCTTCCTGGTTTGAGTCTTTATTTTCCTGATTATTCAATAACGGATTTCTATCCGGATACAGGCAGGCAGGACATATTACTCTCTTTGGGTTTTTTGTCTCAAATTCCGCACCACATTTTGAACATTTGTTTATATACATTTTAGAGATACCTTACAACTTTCCCTTAACTTAACCACATTAACAATAAACCGAAATATAGCATGCATTATACAACCATTTTAATTGTAAAAACCAAATAATGCAAGAACATAAATCATAATCATATTTGTATGTTACTTAAAATACTTAAATATTTCTTCCGTTATTTTTTTATTGAACAACGCTCCCGCCTTATTTCCTGTGAAAGAGCCTAATACCAACGCTCCGCCTATAGCCGGTAGTCTTATAAACCATTGTTTACTTTTTAAAACAGAGTTGGTTAATGACATAAATAGCGTAGGTACAAGTGTTTCCGCTATGATTCCCTGTGTTGTTTGTTCTATTATTTTATCAACACTTTTTTCATTTGCCACAGATAAACCGTCTAGGACTATAAAAGGCTTATCAAGCGGATTTATGAAGAAGCCCGCTGTTCCAAATACTTTGGAAGTATTAGATATTAAATTTCTTGATTTATCATTGAAGATTATTTGTTGTATTTTTTTGTTGCGTGAAGCCGGTGTTAAATCTTCAATGACAACAAACGGTTCCTCTGTTTCAATACTCGGTTTTTGGGGAGGATGTTTTAAATAAGGGCTTTTTTCTTTGTTTATAAATTTATCTACCAGCAACCCTCCGCCCAGTCCGCTGATTAAACCTGTTAAGGTAAGTATCAGGTTTTTCGTGCAGTCAGCTGTAATTTCTGATACTGCAGGTATTTTTAAAATATCTGTGGGTTTTTTCTTCGTGAATTTACCGATGAAATTTTTTATAAAGCCTGTTTTTTCAAGAGGTTTAAGGATGAATTCAAAACAAGATTGAATTTGTTTATTGTTAAGATTTCTGGAAACAAATTTATCCATGCCAAAAACACCCAAAGCACATGCCCCTATTACTGAAACATTTTTAATAAGTGTTTTTTTCTTGTTTTCAGGGGAAGATTCTTTATAGTCGCTATAAATTTTGTACCCGCCCACGGAGGCAAGAATTATCCCTGTTAGCATAGAATGTCTGATTTTCATAAGTTATTCCGACTCGTCGCTGATTATTATAACCCGATGAAAAAAAAATTTTGATACTTAAAAAAGTAAAGATTTTATAGCCAAAGCTATTAAAATAAGCCCTGCAAGAATTTCCAGGTTTTTCGAGGGGAAATGTTTGAATAAATAACCGCCCCAAAAACCTATAAGCGAATTGATAAAGGTTATAATTCCGATAATCATAGCAGGTACAAGGATTTCTGACTTGCTGAAGCAAAGCGAAATACCCGCACCAAAAGCATCTATGCTGGTGGCAAAAGAAATAAAACAAACACATCCTATCGATAAACATTTGACTTCGCAGCAGTCTTTTTCATCGAACGCTTCTTTAATAAACTTTATTCCAAGTAACATAAAGATAGTAAAAACTATCCATCGGTCGAAAGTATGCAAATATTTATAAATATTTTGGGCTAAAAAATATCCGATAATCGGCATAAGAAATTGAAGAAATCCCACACTAAAGGCTAATATAAGCGAATTTTTCCGCTTATTCACCCTGAATATTAAACCTTGTGAAAAGCTCATTACCATAGCATCTATAGATAATGCCAATGCCAATATAATTATTTCAACCAATGAGATACTCAAAATGCTATCCCTTCAAAAGCCATGCCTTCAAGTTCTCCGTTAATGCCGAGGTATTTGAGTACAGTTGCCGAAATATCGCAAAAACAGTTTCTCACCCCAAGATTACAAGGGGTGTTGTTTTTGCCGTAAACAAGTACGGGAACATATTCTCTTGTATGGTCAGAACCGTTCGCCGTGGGGTCACAGCCGTGGTCTGCGGTTATAATAAGCAAATCGTCCTCTTTCATTGCGCCGGTTATTTTTTCAAGATAGCTGTCAATTTCTTCAAGCGCGTTTTTATAACCTGAGGCATCTCTCCTGTGTCCGTACAGCATATCTGTGTCAACAAGATTAGTGAAGATAAGACTGCTTTGCGAATTTTTTATTGCGTCTAAGGTATATTCAAGCCCTTCTTTGTTGCAAGAAATATGAACCGCTCTTGTTACGCCTGATTTAACGAAAATATCTTCTATTTTTCCGACGCCAAAGACTTCTTTGCCGTCTTTTTCAATCAGATTAAGCATTGTGTCGGACGGAGGCATAAGTGAATAATCATGCCTGTTTTTTGATATTCTTTTAAAGCTCCCCGCAGTTCCCTCAAAGGGTCTGGCTATCACCCTTGAAACGTTATATTTTTCATCAAGCAGTTCTCTTGCAACTTCGCACCACTGATATAGTGTTTCAAGCGGTGTTACCTCTATGTGAACCGCTATTTGAAATACGCTGTCGGCGCTTGTATATACGATAGGAAAGCCTGTTTTAATATGTTCTTCACCGAGATTATTAATAATTTCTGTTCCCGATGCGGGGATATTGCCTAAAATACCGCCGCAGTTTGTTTTAGTAATAAATTCCTCTATCAATTCCTGCGGAAACCCGTCAGGATATGTCTTAAAAGGATTATTAAGAATAAGTCCCGCTATTTCCCAGTGTCCTGTTGTTGTGTCTTTGCCTTTTGATTTTTCCCTCATTTTACCGAAACTGCCTGTCGGAATTTCTTCCAGCGCAACTCCCTCTATAGGGATAATATTGCCAAGTCCCATTTTTTGCATTACCGGAAGATTAAGCCCTCCTTCGATTTTTGCGGTATTAGCAAGGGTATTGCAGGTAAGAGCATCCGAATATTCCGGTGCATCTTCCATTGCTCCGACACCGGCTGAATCAATTACGATTAAAATTACTCTTCTCATTTTTTCATGCCTGCTATCAGATTAAGACCGTTAAATATCGCTATAACGTTTGCTTTTGCGGTACTTGTATGAAGTCCTCTGCAAGTTATTACGGTTTTATCGGGCGCTTCAAGTTTAATGACGGTCATAGCGTCTGCACCGCTTCCTTTAATCTCTTCATCCATTGCCTGTTGTTCATAGTGGACAAGATTTTGCTTGAAACCTGCTTTTTCAAGAGCATTCAAACAGCATGACAAAGGCCCGTTGCCTTCTGCCGTGATATTGTACCTTTTATCGAAATGCTTAAACTCCAGCTTGAATTTATCTTCGGCTAACCGGGTAAAGTTTTCCAAAGCAAAAGGACCTTTTACCTTAAAGACTTCTTTAAAGTAAATGTCGATGATGTTTCTTGTAGGCAGTTCTCCTACTTTTTCCGCTGCTTCTTTTATAGCGGGGGTGATACGGATGGCTTCTTCCATTGTAATGTGATAGCCTGCTCTGCTTACTATTTCAAATACGGCGGTTTTACCCGACTGACTTGTGAAGCCAAGCTTTTCATCGTCATCTCTGCCTATCAAAGACGGATGAATAGGTCTGTATGCCCCTTTTTCCATGTCTTTGGTTTTTAGTGCGCCGTCCTGGTGAATACCACTTCTGTGCGCCAAAGCTTCAGGACCGATAAGCGGTGATTTTTCATATATTTTTACACCCGCTTTTTCGGAAATAGTAAGCGCTGTTTCATAAATTTTTGATAAATCCAGAGGAACATCTATTCCTGAATTATGAAGTGCAATGGCAACTTCGTAAAGGTTTGTGTTACCTGCTCTTTCACCTAGTCCGTTTAAGCAGACTTCAAGCTGTTTTGCCCCTGCAAAGAAGCTTTCCACCGTTGTTGCTGTTGCCATACCCAAGTCGTTATGGCAGTGAACGGCAATAGTTACTTCTTTTGGCAATTCATTTACGACCTGAATAACCCTTTTAACAAAGTCCATAGGGCGTGTTCGCTCTACTGTATTCGGCAGGTTAATAACGTTTGCTCCCGCTGATACAACATCTTGAAGAGTATCTATAACAAAGGGCATATTATCCAAACAGTCGCCAAAGTGTTCTGCCGAAAATTGTACTTCGCCTCTTTCGCCCATAAGGCTGCGGGCATATCTTACCGCATCTATTGCGATTTTCCTTACATCATCAGGGTCTTTTTGAAGCACATATTTCATATTAAACGGGCTTAAAGTTACAAAGGTGTGTATTCTTGGCTTTTTTGCATTTTTTATTGCATCTGCCGCGATAGTTATATCCCTCTCTACAGTTCTTGCTAAAGAACAGACAACCGTGCTTTCGTTGGCAATTTCAGCCAGATATTGGCAGGCATCAAAATCCATTTCACTTGAACCTGCAAAACCTGCTTCAACACCTTGCACCCCCAGCTCCATTAAGAGTCTGAACACTAATTCTTTTTCTTTTAAATCCCAGGGTTTGCGAAGAGATTGGTTACCATCTCTCAATGTTGAATCGAAAAAAAACGGTTTAGAGTTGTACATAAGCTGCCTTTCTATCTGTTCACCGGCGGTAAATCCACCTTGTGTTCTTTTTTGTCTGACTTGAATTTAACGGCTGTATATAAAATATCAGTGAGTTCTCTGATAGCCCCTCTGCCGCCGTTTTTCTTTGCAATAAAATTACAAATTTGTTTTACTTCGGCAACGGCATCATTCGGACAGGCTTTTACAGCTACCTTTTCCAGAATGCATATATCAGGCAAATCATCTCCCATATATGCTATCTCATCATAATTTATTCCAAGCGTAGTTTTTAGCTCTTCAAGCTGCAGAAGTTTATTTTTGCAGCCTTGATAAACATATTTAACACCTAAATCTCTTGCGCGGGTGTCGACAATTTGAGAATTTCTTGCCGTAATAATAGCGACATGAAAACCCAGTTTAGTAAGCATTGCTATGCCTTGACCGTCTTTGGCATTGAAGGTTTTTAACTCCTGTCCGAGGTCGGTATAAGTGATGGAGCCGTCTGTCATTACGCCGTCCACATCAAGTGCTAACAGTTTTATATTTTGTAAAATTTTGTTCATTAAGCTACACCTGCTTTTAATAAATCGTGAATGTGTATAATTCCTATTGGTCTTAAGTCATCATCGTTTATAAGTAATGAAGTGATGGAGTAAGTTTCCATCATTTGGAGGGCTTTTGCCGCCAGGTCATTTTTTCTTATAAATTTGGGGCTGTTATTCATAACCATATCAACGGTCAGGTTAGAAGTGTCAGAGTATTTTAAAACCGCCCTTCTTATATCACCGTCGCTCAGGACACCTGTTGTTTTTCCCTCGTTATCGACAATAATGCCTATACCAAGGCGTTTTTCGGTGATGATATTAACGGCTTTTTGGAAGGAATCGCCTGATTTTAAAACAGGTAAATCAAAGTCCGCATGCATAAGTTCTTCAATAGTATATAAAAATCCTTTCCCCAAAGAACCTGAAGGATGGAAAAGCAAAAAGTCTTCCGCTGTAAAGCCTCTTTTTTTAAGCAAACAAACAGCAAGAGCATCTCCCATTGCCAAAGTCGCGGTCGTACTTGCCGTAGGAGCTTTGTTCAGCGGACACGCCTCTCTTTCAACGCTTACGTCGAGTACTACATCGCTTTTTTCGCCTAATACGGAGTTTACATTTCCTACGATTGCTATTATTTTAATACCCAAACGTTTTATGATAGGCAATAATTGTAATAATTCATTTGTATTGCCGCTGTTTGAAATAGCAATGACAACATCCTGTTTTGTTAAAATTCCGCTATCGCCGTGGGTTGATTCTGCAGGGTGCAAAAAGTATGAAGGAGTTCCTGTGCTTGACAGAGTTGCTGCAATTTTTTTACCGATAAGCCCTGATTTACCCATGCCTGAAATTACTACCCTTCCCTTGCAGGTGTAAAGGATTTCTATCGCCTCTACAAAAGAATCGTTCAGCCTCTCGCTAAGCTGTGATATACTATCAGCTTCTATCTTGAAAACTTCTTTGGCGCTTTCTATCAATTTTTTTCTTATATCTTGTTCAATACTTTGCATTTTATATACCGACTATTTATTTCCCTTTATTTTATTATATGACAGGCATGAAGAATTTTAAATTTTTTTATAAACTATTTTAAGCTGTTTTTTATAATAAGTCCGCATTTACTGCAGGCTAAGTACTCGCAGCTGCTGTCAATCGGCAGGAATATATGTTCGCATTCTTCCTGCTCTTCTTTAATTTCAGGAGCTTCTTTTTTGTTTTGTAATAACTTTACAATTCGTTCTATCAAGTACATAAACAACCCTTATTAAAAAATAATTTTGTTTAACAAGTCTATATGATATAATTATAACGCAGTAGTCAGGATTTAGGAAAATTATGAACTCCAGATGGTACGAAATTAATTCTATGGTAAATGTTTTATTTTCTTTGTTTGAAAAGGCGGATGACGAAGAGAAAAAGAGTGTTATTTCTTTTATGACACAAGAGCTTATTAATTTAAGACCTTATGACAAACTGGATGTTGCAAGCGTTTTTAAAATGGCAACCGGTGAACAAGCCAGAAATCGTTGGTATGATAAGGATGAGAGTGTAAGAATTTTCGTTGAGCTTTTAAAAAATCTCTCTGATGACGACAAAATTGGTTTTCTTACAAAAGTCAATAACAAACTCAGCTAAAAAGAATACTTAAGCTTAGAAATAACGAGAAAAAGAAGGCAGTGTTTCTTGCAATGAACATTCTTTGCATTATTGCTTTTCTCTGAACATCGAGTATTTGCTCATCCTCCATCGGTCCCATATAAAAGGTTTTTTTCACCAGACTGTTATTGTCTTGAAGGTACGTTTGCAGGTTTTTAATTAATTCAAATACTGTGGGCAGCGATAAAAATGTTATTAATGACAAAGGCGGAAGTATTTTAAAAATAATGAGCAGCCCTATATTGACGTATGCTGCAAAAACCATGATTATAAGTAAATAGAAACCTTTTTGCCTGTCTTTCAGCATTGTGCAAAGAGTTTTCTTTTGATTGATATTATCCGCGGACAAATCCATCATATAATCGGTATGCAGAAGAACCAGAGTGATTAATGTGCTTGATATGGCAATAAGAATAACGTTAAGGCTGAAAGATTGTGTCATAACATAATAGACCCCTATGAACAAGAGGAACCCGAAGTTCAGCCCTATGCCGGCTTCCCCCAGTCCGAGGTATGGCAATCTGGGGTATAAAATTGCTATTATACCGCCAAGCAATGCAACGATTAAAACAGGGTATCCCGTAAAATAAAATAGTATAAGCCCTGTTATTGCTGCCGCAAAAAAGTAAAAAAGCACTACCATAAAGGTTTGTTTCGGGGTTATTTCTTTATTTATTAAAAACCGGCATTTACCTTTTTTTAAGTTCAGTCCTGCAAAGTTGTTATTTTTTTTCGCTTCAATCATATAATCTGCAAATTCATCAAAAAGATTTGCGCCTAAATGCGCAAAACATAAACCCATAAGGGCAATGACGCCGTATGTGAGGCTGCCGCCTTGTTTTAAACCGTAAGAAAAAACTATCAGCCATGCACAAACTGTCATTGGAAGCGCATAAATTCTTGAAATGCAAAGCCATTTCCAAATAACAGAAATAATATTATTCAATATCGCTATCCTCTTGTTTAGTACGGCTGAAATTATTTATAATTCTTTCAAGCTCACTTTTAAACTTCTCAAAATTATATTCTTTAGCGGTATATAGCGCTGCCATTTTAAGGTTATCAAGGTCATTTTGTTTATCTAAAATATCTTTTAAAACATTAGCAAGGTTCTTATCGGGTTTTTTAGTTATATCGAATACAAATCCGTTTTTATTATGCTCAATAATATCTTTTGCCCCGCACCTTGAACTGATTACAACTATCTTGCCAAAACTCATCGCCTCCAGTGTACCGAGTCCAAAGGTTTCCCTTTTAGAAGGCATTACAAGGCAATCTATATTTGTATAAAAATTATTCATATCCGGTTGATACTTTATAAATTCAACCCTGTTTTCAAGCCCGAACAGCTTTAAATATAACCTTAAAAATAATCCCGTCTTTTCGTAAGGATAGATTATTTTTGCGCGAAATTTCGGGTTGTATTTTTTTAACCGGCCGAGCGCATTTAAAAATATATATCCGCCTTTGTTGTCAAAACCTCTTGCTATAAGACCGAAGGTAAATACTCTCTTTTCGCTTTGAGGTTCAATGTTTTCAAGGGTATTATCTATACATGGCGGGAGTATATAAATATTTTTGCCGTCTGCACCGAGAAGGTTGATTAAATCGTTTTTTAATACAGATGATGGCGTCAGTATTACGTTGTATTGTGATATAAGTTCTTTTTGAGCTTCCATTTCAAACTGGGAACGTTTATGTCTTTTGGCGCTAAAGATACTTGATATAAGATTTTCAAAAGGTGTTTTGACAATCTTTTCGCGGTATGCCCTTGAATGCTCATGAAGATAGACTATATCTGTAGGAATGGCAAAATTTGTTGAAATTGTAGCGTCGTAATTTTTTGAATTTGCAATTTGAAGGGCGTTTTGTAAAAAATTTTCCTCCGGCATCTGATAGAAGTTTTTTATATTATAGTCGCCTTCTAACTTATTGTTTACAAAATAAATATCAACTTCAAAATTTTCGATTAAAGCTTTTAAAATTTGAAAATTAACTTTTTCTCCTCCGGACGAGAAAGCGTTATCTTCAAACGTATGATTAATATATGCAATGTTTTTAGTCATTGTTTCACCTTTAGTTAGAATTATTTTAACATAAACAATATAAGGCTATATTTACCCAATTGCGCAATTTTTATGATTTTGTTATTATTTTATTGATATAATTCATCTGTAAGTGCTGTTATACCTGGCGGGAATATGACCGATAATTCTGATAAAGATACAAGTATTGATTCTGATAACGACGTATGTTGCAGCAAAAGTAGTGCAATATTAACCTTTTTGGTTATTTTAATTTTTGCTTTTTTTGCATTTTATATGCAGGCTAAATATTCTGATATACTTGTTAAAAGCAGATTTTTAAAATTCTATCCTTCAAATACGATGGTGTATAAGGATTTTGATTCGCCAAAGGCACTAAAGTCTTTTGATGTGCCTTTTGATACAAAAGATGTCAAGGCTTTTTCCTGGGGTGCTATAAAAAATACAGAAACTACGAACAATGTATTATTTATTTTAAAAAATAATACGACGGAGGAAGAGGACACTTTAATTCGGGAAAAACAAGGGTTTTATTATTTTGTTAACGATGAATATACATATATATCGGATTCTGAAATAGAATTAGAGTTATTGAAAGATCGTATTATTGCAAATAAGTTTGAAATATTTGAGAGTAAAAATATAAAGTATCTGGTTAAAAATCTTGAAGATAAGAGGAATGCCACTTTTATTATATTGAATTCTAATTATTTGAATGAGCTTACAAATATGTCCCTGCCTGCACGTTTTTTGGACAAAACAGCTTTTTCCGTTACTTATAACGATGAAGGTTTTATTTCCGACGGTGTGATAACTTTTAAGGATAAAAAATTGGTTATGGCGGTATGGTTAAAAGAGCTTTTGTCGATATTTAACCCGGAAACGCCTTTTGTTGAATTTTTTAATGAGAATAATATAGCTGCCGTTATTTGGGTCAACAACTTTGATTTATTTGCGAAATCATTTTCCTTTTTACGTAAAAATATAGGAGACAACCAATATACAACCCTTCTGAATTTGCTTGAAGATACCGTAAATCTTAACTTTGAGTTTGATATTGCCCAAAATTTAAAAGGGGATGGCGTTTTTTATTTGTTTAATCAAAAAAAACAATTGCAGCCTATGCTTCTTTTGGAAACTAAAAAGGATATAGCAACGCCTGTAAGAAAAGCGTTTGATTCAATGCAGTTCCAAAAGAATACGAAAATTTCCCAAATAGAAGTTAACCGTCAGACCGTAAATGTCCTAAGCTCTAAATATTTGCCGTATAATCTGAATTTTACAAATCTGAATGATGAAAAATTTCTTATAGGGCATCAGGCGATTTTGGAAAAATATTTGACTTCTCAAAAAAGTAAAATTGAACTGCCGTCTGATACCGATGTTTTTGTCTATCTGAACACTAAAAAAATTCCTAAAACGTACCCTTTGGTTGATAAAATTTTAAAAGATTTTTCCGAACTTAAGATTAGTTTAAAAGTTTCCGGTGAATTAACCATTAATATACAAGGTAAGTATAAACCGCAGGAAAATTAATCGTAAATATCACGGTAAGCTTTTTTGAAACTGCCGAGGTTGCTGCCGTATGAATAAGTTTTTTTCAAAAATTCGCTTCCTCTTTCATCGGCACATGAAATTACATATTGAAACCAATCCCAGTTGATACTGCTCGGTCTGAGCGCAATGCCGAGTTTATGCATTTCTTTTTTTATAAGGTTTAGTTTTTTCTCAAGAGTTTTTTTATTTTCGGGCAGTGTATTTTCAAAAGGAGTGTGCCTTTTAGGTATAAAGGTGTTGAGCGCTAAAGTTAATTTTAAGGTTTTGAACCTTTGTTTTATATTTTTCATCAAGGTTATAAGCGCCTCTGTATCATCCTGGGTTTCTTCGGGGAAACCTATGATTGCATAGATTTTTACGGCTTTTAACCCGTTTTTGTAAATAATATCAATAGCATTAAAGATTTCTTCTTCTTTGAGGTTTTTGTTTATTAAATCTCTCATTCTTTGCGAACCCGCTTCAATGGCTATGGTAGCGCTCTTTTGCCCGCATTTGACCAGTGTTTTTACAGTCAAGTCATCAATACTGTCAACCCTTAACGAGGAGATGGAAATTTGAAATTTTTTTGTATCTCTAAGTTTGTATAAATACTCACAGACTTCTTTAAAACAAGGGTTTGCAGGAACTAATGCGCCTAAAAGTCCTATTTTATCTGTTTTCTCAAGCCCTATGTTTATTGCTTCAATAATACTTTCATAGCTTGCATATCTGACAGGCTGGTTCAAATGGCTTGCCAAACAAAAATTGCATTGAAAAGGGCAGCCTCTTGTAACTTCAACTACAAACATATTATCAAACAGCGTATCCGCTGTGATAATAGGTGTGTAAACAGCATTGGTAATCCGGCAGGTTTGCTTTTTTACATCCGCGCAGTTGTTTATACCCGGAACGTATATCCCCTCTATTTTAGCCAGCTCAATAAGTTTCTCTTTGCGGCTTAAGGTTCTGATTTCATAGAGTTTATCTGTTATTTTGTTTATAACTTCTTCACCGTCGCCGATAAGTATAAAATCGAAAATATCAGAGATAGGCTTTGGATTGGCACTCAAAGCTATACCGCCGCCAAAAATTAAAGGGCAATTTTCTTCTCTGTCTTTAGCGGAAAGCGGGATTTTGAACTCTTCAAGCATTTTAAAAATATTCAAAAAATCAAACTCAAATGATGAAGAAAATCCTATCAAATCCAGACCTTTAGGGTCCGAGAAATCGGCAGTATCGGTGAAAACTCTTTGGCAGTTTGCTTTTGGATTTTCGTCCATAAGCCTGAAAATATGCAGATAGCCTAAAGACGACATCCCTATTGAATATAGAGCTGGAAAACAAAACCAAATATTAAGCGCATCAGGCAGTTTAGAGGCAGGTGTGTACAAAAAAATTTCTTTATGCGGCTGATTTATAATATTTTTTTGTTTTGCCATCAATATATTAAACTACTTCTTTCCAAACATTTTGGTTACCGAGAAGGTCATAATCTATTTCACCTTCATTAGATGCAATGGCAGCGGCAACCACGGTATCGCTTGCGACGTTCACCATAGTACGAAGCATATCTGTTAACCTGTCAAGAGCAAACAGGAAGGCGAAGCCTTCAACCAGTTGTTCGTGCGATAAACCAAGGCTGTTTAAAATGAGAGCTATTGTAATCAAGCCTGCTCCGGGGATACCTGCAGATGTGCTTGAAGCCACGACTGCTAAAAATCCGACAAGCAGGATAGTTTGAATATCAAGAGGAACACCATAAGCCTGAGCTAAAAATACAACGGCTATACACTGCAGCATTGCTGTTGCATCCATATTCATTGTAGCGCCAAGCGGAAGGACAAACCCGCAAATTTTGTTTGAGATACCTGCACGTCGTTCGCAGCAGGCAATAGTAACGGGTAGTGTTGCGGAACTGCTTGCTGTCCCGAACGCAACCATAAGCGCTTCGGCTACTGCTCTGTATAGCGCTATTACATTAACTTTGCTGAACACTTTTAATATTATTGGATAAGTTACAAAAAGCTGTATCATTACACCTAAAGCAAAGGTCAACAGGTATGTTCCGATATTATTAAACACACCTATGCCGAAATGCGAGATAGCGGAGGCTGTAAGGGCAAATATACCGGGAGTGGCTAAAACCATTATCCAATCGGTAAGTTTCATCATTGCGGCAAATACCGACTCAAAGAAAGACACAATCGGTCTGTTAATATCGCCTATAGTAGCAAGAGCCAATGCAAACAGTACAGAGAAGATAATCAGAGGAACCATATCAGCGTTAGCTAAAGCTGCAATAGGATTTTGCGGAATCATCTCTAAAATCATCTTGCCTACATTGCCATGGTGTTGTTTCACAGCTTCAAAACTTGCCTGGGCAGCAGCAGCGCTTTTAGCATCAATGAAGTTTTCCGCACCTTGCCCGGGGTTGAGCAAAAACGCTAACGTAAAACCTATTACAACGGCAGCAAGCGTTATTAAGAAATAATAAAAAATCATTTTAAGCCCGATTTTGCCGAGCTGTTTTGAGTTCCCCATACTTGCTATACCAACGATAATAGCGCTTACCACAAGGGGAATTACAACCATTTGTATTAATTTAATAAATCCTTGACCTACAAACACCAGAATCTTGTTAACAGACGGGTATACATCGGCAGGGAAAATCAATCCTACCGCTATACCTAGTAATAAAGCTATAAAAATGTGCCAGTTGCGTTTTGCACCTAAACCAAGTGCAACCAGTATTTGCCAATGTAGTTTCATCTCTTACCTCGTTATTAATTTTATATGAACATGATTAATTATAAGTCAGCCTAAAATAATCTTTTTTTATTGTATTGCTTTTTGGTTAATTAGTCAAAATTTATTCTTTTGTGAAGTTACTCTATTATTTTTCCTGAAAATAATTCTAATATTGACTGCGTTTGGTCTGATATTTCGGGATTTCCTACGGAAATTGCTTTGATTTTTGTTTTTGTCAGTTCAAGTTCTTCCGCTATTTCGTTTTCTTCGACAGTATCGCCCGGTTTTTCTGCAACAGTACTGTTAGCAGGTGTGATGGGAGACTCTTCGGTATAAGCCTTTTCAGTTACTGTTTTTTTTTTGAAATCATCATCCCTTAATAATCTTAAATTGATTAAAGGACAGGTTCCAAACAGCTCTTTTGCAGTTGCTTCAAGCACTTGCTGCTTGTTTTTTGTCTTGCTGATAAAAACATCGTTTTTGAACGCTAATTCTATTTTTTTTGAATTTAAGGAAATAGCTTTTGCATGCGTACGAAGTAGAGCAAATACAGCCATATTAATCGTTTGAACTTTGTTAAGGAAAATTTGCCAGTCAATTTCCTGTTCGGGTTCCGGGGTCGGAATTTCTTCTTTGTCAGGCATTGAAATATTTTCTGCGGGTTCGGATTTTGGTTCTTCCTTTATTTCCCGAGGCTTGGTTATTTCAGGCGGTTTTATTTCCTCAACTTTCGGCAATTCCCTGACTTTGGCAATAACAGGCTCTTTATTTGTTACCTGCGGAGATATTAAAGTTTTATTATTTTCAAGATTTTCTATTCTTTCCGTAAGATTTTTCAGGTTCGTCATATCTTCTCTTGAGGCTATGGAGATTAAAGCTACATCAAGCCAAACATACGGATTTGTAGAGTTTCTCAGATTTTTTTCATGTTCCGATAATTTTTCTATGATTTGAGTTATTTCAACCGTAGAAAAGTCTTTGCTTTGCCGCATTAATTTTTGGCATATATCTTCGGATAATTCCGTAATGGCGGCGCCTTCATCAGGAGTTTTGCATACGCTTAACAGCATAAGATTTCTAAAATACCCCGTTAACTCCTTTAAAATTTGGTTAGGGTCGTTGCCTTTATCCAAAATATTTTTTATGTATTTTAACATTGATTGAGCGTCTTTTTTTGCAATTATAGAAGCTGTTTCAAACAAATCATCATCACTTATGCTGCCAAGCAGCGTAGAAATATTCTCTTTTGTAACCGGTTGGTCTTCTTGCGCTAAAATTGAACTTTGGTCAAGTAAAGCAATGGCATCTCTTAATCCGCCCGCTGATTTTCTTGCGATAAATTCCAATGCTTCTTTTTTTATATTGATATTTTCTTTTTTAGAAATTTCTTCAAGCCTGTTTACTATATCTTTCGGGGTTATTCTCTTGAAGTCGAACTTTTGGCAGCGGCTTACAATGGTTTCCAGAACTTTGTGTGATTCTGTTGTAGCAAGAATGAATACCAAATTCTCGGGCGGTTCTTCAAGCGTTTTGAGCAAAGTATTGAATGCCTCTGTTGTAAGCATATGGACTTCGTCTATTATATATATTTTTCTTTTGCCTAAGACCGGCGAAAATTGTACTTTTTCAAGAAGGTTTCTGGCATCTTCGACTTTTCTGTTGCTTGCCGCATCGATTTCAATTACATCAAGAGAAATCGAATTTTGCATATCAAGGCAGTGAGCGCATTTACCGCAAGGTGTTGTATCCTTGAGGTTAAGGCAGTTTAGAGTCTTGGCGAAAATCCTTGCAATGGAGGTTTTGCCCGTACCCCTCGGACCGCAAAACAGATAAGCATGAGCAATTTTGTTCAGTGAAACAGCATTGCCCAAAGTCTTTACGATTACTTCCTGTCCTACTACTTCATTAAACGAAGCGGGGCGGTATTTTCTATACAAAGGAACGTATTTTTCACTCAATTTCTTCACCAAACACTAATTGTACTGTATAATCAGTCTATCACAGGCATGAGAAAATTGTTATGAGCTTAAATAAAATTTACCCCAAAGTTTTACAAAAGGGCGATAAAATCGCTTTTGTTTCGCCTGCAGGTTCTGTAAGCTATCAGGAAAAATTTGAAAAAGCACAAGCCTTCTTCGAAAATGCCGGTTATTCTGTTGTAATTATGCCCAATTCAAGGAAAATTAACGGTTATTTGGCAGGTGATGATGAAGACAGGCTCGAAGATTTAATGAGTGCATTCAGCGACACTTCCATAAACGCTATTATTGCAAATCGCGGCGGATACGGCTGCCTGCGCCTTCTTGATAAAATTGATTATAATGTTATAAAAAATAACCCGAAGATTTTTGTCGGCTACAGTGATATTACGGCGTTACATTGCGCTTTTTATAAATATGCAGGGCTTGTAACTTTTCACGGGGCTTTTTCTTTGGACGATTTCGGCTGTGATGAGGTTGATGAATATACAAAGACTTCTTTTTTTGAAACGCTGGAGGGGAAAAATACAAATAAACCGCTGGAAAACAAGTTTGCATATACTTCTATAGTTGATGCAGAAGTTCAGGCACCTTTAAGCGGGGGGAATTTGACGGTTTTGTGTTCTTTGTTGCAAACACCTTATTTCCCTGATTTAAAGGGCAGAGTTTTATTTTTAGAGGATGTTGCCGAGCCTCTTTATAAAATAGACAGAATGCTCTATCAACTTGAATTGGCAGGAATTTTAGGGCAGATTAAAGGGCTGTTGATAGGTAAATTTTCCGGCTTATGTGAAAATCAAACGAAAGCCGAACTGCTGCTTTTTGAAATGCTGGAAAAACTCACTTCAAAGTATAAAATCCCCGCAGGGTACGGGTTTAGCGCAGGTCATGAAACCTCAAAAGCAACGCTGCCTTTAAATGTAGAGTATTATTTTAACTCTTTAAAAGGCGAATTAAAGATTTTAGAACAGCCTGTGTTATTCGGGCATTAAAACTGTAGGTACAGGCGGAGCATCAAGCTTAACAGGTTCTTTTTCAGCTTCGGGTTTTGCTTTTGGCGCTGTGGGTTTTGATACTGTTGTATTGCTTTTTACGGTTGAAGGTTTAGGTGCTGCAACAGTCTGAGACTTTGGTTGGACAGGTTTTGTTTCAGTTTTTTTGACTGTTTGTTCTTTTTTTGCCTCTGTTTGGGCGGGAGCGGCAGTTTTTTGGGGAGCTGCCGGCGTCCCCGCTTGTGTTTGAACGGAAGGAACAGCAGGCTGGTTTACAGTTTCCTTTTTTGGTGCGGGAGTTTCAACCGGTGTTGGTTCGGCTTCTTCAATGAGTTCTTCTTCAGGAGCCGACCCGGGTGTTCTTTGCTTGATATAGGTAGAATCATCCCACCTTAAATCTATATAGTCTATTTTGTTTTTAAGATTTTCAATTTGAGGCATTATTGAGTTAAGGCGCATAATTCTTGTTTTGAGCGTGGAATTCAGCTCACCTATTCTGACTTTTACCGTTTCAAGCCTTGCATAAGTATTATTTTTTGAGCGGATATCAATATAGATAAGTTTTTCGCCTGAATAATCTTCAAGTCTTTGGGCAAAGATATTAAGATATTTGATTTCTTCATCGGACCATTTTGTATAATCTTCATACGTAAGGATTTTATA
>JAQVHS010000003.1 GCA_028696075.1 Candidatus Gastranaerophilales bacterium | reverse complement strand
TTAATTTATCAAATTATAACAGGCGCAGTTGGTAAAATCAAAATGTCTACGCTGGCTCCGACTTGGTGCCAATCGCCCGTTAAGAATATTAATTTATCAAATTATAACAGGCGCAGTCGGTAAAATCAAAATGTCTACGCCGGCTCCGACTTGGTGCTAATCGCCCGTTAAGAATATTATAATAAAATAAAAGGCATAAAAAAGCTATGCTTTCTTTAATCAGGGATGCATAGCTAGATAGGGATATGTGTATCGTCTTCTAAGGAGTATGTTATTATTTTATCCGTACACCCTTGGTATTACATCATTCATACTTACGATTTACTAATCTGATACTACATCATTAAGACTAGCTAATATCTGCCAAGTTGGGGTAAAACCCAACCTACATAAACTTCTCAGCTTCCCAGCTTCCTAGCCTCTCAACTTCCTTAAGCTCTTCACCTCTTCACTCCTTAAACCTAATCCCAGCCTCTCAGCTTCTTAGCTGCCCAACTTCCTTAAGCTGGCAAGAATATTTTATTGTATAATAATTAATGAATGAAAAATTATATGTTTAAACATTTTAAATCAGACTTATTTGGCGGCGTTACCGCTGCAATAATTGCTCTGCCATTGGCTTTGGCGTTTGGTGTCGCAAGCGGACTGGGAGCAAGCGCAGGGTTATTAGGCGCTATTATTGTAGGCTTTTTTGCTGCATTATTAGGCGGCACACCTTCACAAGTTTCAGGACCTACAGGACCTATGACCGTAGTGGTTGCTTCTTTGGTTGCTCTTTATTCAAATGATTTGAACATTGTCTTTTGGGCAATATTTTTAGCAGGGATTTTTCAGATTGCGGCAGGATATTTAAAATTCGGTAACTTAATTAAATATGTCCCTTATCCTGTTATTTCGGGGTTTATGAGCGGAATAGGAATTATTATTATATTGCTTCAGATTAATCCTTTGTTAGGTGAAAAATCTCTGGGGTCTACGTTAGATGTTATTACTTCTTTTGTTAATACACTAAATAACATAAGCTTAAATGATACTATAATCGGCGTTTTAGCGTTATTAACGGTTTTTTTGACTCCAAAGTCAATAAACAAAAAATTCCCTGCACCGCTGATTGCTTTGGTTGTTTGTACTGTTTTGGCATATTTTTTTATTCCCGAAGTTAAAACAATCGGCGAAATACAAGGTATAGTTCCTCATATAAAAATTGGCCTTATAAATTTAAGTGAGCTTGTTAAAATAATACCTATGGCAGGAACATTATGTATTTTAGGCTGCGTAGATTCTTTGCTTACTTCTTTGGTGGCAGATTCTGTTACAGGTTATAAGCATGATTCTAAAAAAGAACTTATCGGGCAGGGAATAGGGAATTCCATAGCAGGGATTTTTGGAGGGTTAGCCGGTGCAGGCGCTACAATGCGGACTGTTATTAATATTAAAGCAGGCGGAACTACCCGCTTATCAGGAATTATTCACTCTTTATTTTTAGTTCTTATCGCATTTGCTCTTTCGCCTTTGGTGGCAAAAATCCCTTTAGCTGTTTTGGCAGGTATTTTAGTAAAAGTAGGTTTTGACATTATAGATTATAAACTTCTTAAATTAGCTTTCGTTGCGCCTAAAAGAGATTTGATTGTTGCTATAACGGTATTATTAATAACGGTTTTAAACGATTTGATTTTTGCCGTGGGTGTAGGGATAGTACTTTCGGCAATTTTATTTGCCGTAAGTGTTGCAGATAAAACAAAAGTCAGCGTAAAACCGCTTGATAACAATGACTTTGATATTATCCCGGATAAATTAAAACAAAAAATAATACTTGTAGAGCTGGAAGGGGCATTGTTTTTTGGCACTACTCCGAAAATTATTGAAACTATAGAAAACCTCCTTGATACAAGAATTATTATTTTAAACTGTTCTTCCAGCCCTGATTTTGATATTTCGGCGGTTTTTGCGATAAGAGATTTGGCTTCAAGGCTGCACGAGCAGGGGGCAGCTGTATATTTAGTGCTTTCAAACAAAAAGAATATTAATAAATTTAATAACTTGATACCGGAAGATTTAATTTCAAAGAAAGAAATCTTTACTTCAATTTCAAAGGCTGTAGAGCAGGCAACATTAAAACTGTCAGAAAGTGAAAATAGTTAGGTTATATTTATGGAAATAATTTCTGCTGTAAAAAAACTAAAAAAATCAAGACGGGCATTTTTCGCAACGCCTGCGCATGCTCAGGGAACAGTTTTTCCGAGAGTTTTAAAGAACTTGCTTAAAGATGGTGTTTACAGATCTGATTTTTCGGAAGTAGACGGGCTTGATGATATCAGAAAACCTCAAGGCTGTATTTTAAAATCGCTTGAGCAGGCTGCTAAAATATACAACAGCAAAAAGACTTTTTATCTTTTTAACGGTTCTACATCAGGGATTTTAGCGCTTATGCTAAGTACTTTATCAAAAGACGATAAAGTTTTAGTTGCCAGAAACTGCCATATAAGTGTTTATAACGGATTAACCCTGACAGGGGCAAAGCCTGTTTGGATTATGCCCCAATACAATAAAGAATTCGGCGTTTTTTCGGATATAAATATTGAGGATATTAAATTTGCGGCAGAAAAAAATCCCGACGCTAAAGTCCTTATAATAACAAGCCCTACTTACGAAGGTATTTGTTCGGATATAAAATCAATATCGGAATATTGTAAGTCAAAAAATATTATATTTATTGTAGATGAAGCGCATGGGGCTTTGTTCAATTTTTCAAAACAGCTGCCGACTCCTGCCATATTACAGGGCGCTGATGCTTCCGTGCAGTCTTTGCATAAAAATGCCCCCGCACTAAACCAATGTGCGCTGTTACATTTATCTGAAACCGCCCTTATCTCGGAAAAAATATTACAAAAAAATCTTAATATAATAAATTCCACCTCCCCGTCGTTCATTCTGTTGGCATCAATAGAAGCTTCAATAAATTGGTTACATTCAGCAAAAGGTAGTTATGAAATAGAAAAATTGCTGAAATTTATAGCAGATTTTAAGAAAAAACTGCCGAATATAATTTTTTTAGAAAACAATGACCCTTCAAAACTGTTTTTTAGGGTTGGAGGCTACAGCGGTGAAGAATTGTCGGCATATTTAGACAGCTTTAATATAGAAGATGAACTATACAGCGCCAAGGGAGTATTGTGTCTGTGCGGAATCGGAACTTCCGCTAAAAAATTACAAAAGCTCAAATCAGCTTTGCAAAAAATACCTCTTAAAACATCAAAAAATTTTATGGAGTATACCCCGAAACTACCTAAACAGCTTCTTACTCCGTATGAAACTATGGATTATAAACATAAAAAAGTTTCGCCAAAAGAGGCGGTGGGGAAAATAAGTGCAGAAGTTCTTGTGCCTTATCCGCCCGGAATCCCTGTTTTACTGGAAGGAGAGGTTGTAGAAGAGCGGCATTTGCAATTTTTAAACCAAGAGAATGGAATTAATATTGTAGATAAAGAAGATTTATAGCTTTGCAATAGACGACCTTTATTTTATAATTGGGAGATGAAGTTGAATTTAAGAGAATATTTAGCAGAGAATAAAAAAATAATTAATGCCAAGCTTGGCGAATATTTAGAAATTCGTTTCCCTGAAATAATTTGGGAGGCAATGAGATATAGTGTTTTGGCTGACGGTAAAAGAATAAGACCGATACTTTTGCTTGAAGCGGCAAGGGTTTGCGGAGCTGATGCAGAGGTTGCTTTGCCAACAGCTTGTGCTTTAGAGATGGTGCATTGTTATAGTTTGATTCATGACGATTTACCTTGTATGGATAATGATGATTTTAGGCGAGGCAACCCCACTAACCATAAAGTTTTTGGCGAAGGTATGGCTGTACTTGCAGGGGATGCTCTTTTATCTTTTGCACCCCAGATAATAATAAAAAAGACCCCTGACTGTGTTGATAAAGCTGTTTTGTTAAGAGTTTTGAATGAATTTTATACCTCAATAGGTCCCGTGGGGATGGTTGGCGGTCAGGTGGCTGATATTCAATCAGAAAACAAAGAAATAGATATTTCTACATTTACCTACATACATACACATAAGACAGGAGAGCTGTTTAAATTTGCGCTTATGGCCGGCGGATTACTCGGCGGTGCAGATGAGAAAACCTTGAATGCGCTTGTGGATTACGGTAAATTCTTGGGTTATGCGTTTCAAATTGCGGATGATATTTTGGATATAGAGGGTGATTTGAAAACATTAGGCAAGACCCCTCATAAAGATTTGGATTCCAACAAAAACACACATCCGAAACTCTTTGGGTTAGATAATTCTAAAATAGAACTTAATGCACTTTGTGAAAAAGCAAAAAATGTATTAAAATTAAATAATATTTTATCAGAAGCTTTTGATGCCATAGCTGATAGCATTGTAAACAGTATAAGGAATAAAGAATGATTGTGAATACAGGCAAAGAAATAATAATTTCTTCATTTATAGCAACTTTTACCGCCCAGTTTTTAAAGTTTTCGTTTTATTACATAAAAAATAAAAAAATTAATTTTAGAATTTTTGCATCTACAGGCGAAATGCCGAGTTCTCACAGTGCGGCTGTTATAGCCTTGACTACGAGTGTTGGGCTTATAAGAGGATTTGAAAGTGTAGAATTTGCAATTGCTTTGATTTTTTCTTTAATTGTAATGTATGATGCAGCGGGTTTGAGGCGCAGTGCAGGTAAAATGGCTACTCAGCTTAATCTCCTGGCAGATGCTATGTGGGAACATAAACCTATCAATTGTCAGGAAAAATTGGGTGAACTTTTAGGGCATACCCCTTTAGAAGTTACAATGGGAGCGCTTTTGGGCGCTGTGGTTGCATTTTTCTACCATTTTTGGATGCTTGCAGGGTAGCAGGCAGTTCAACTTCCCAGCTTCCTTTAAAATTTAAAAAAACAACTGTCACCCTTGTATATGTCAACTAATTCGATGACAACAAGGACGTTGGGTTAAAACCCAACCTACATGAACTAAACCCCAGCCTCTCAGCTTCTCAACTTCCCAGCTTCCTTAAACCTCTTCAACTAATTTGAGGGCATTTAGCATGCTTTTGTGCGAGGCAATATTTTGATATGCAATATCAAACGCTGTTCCATGTGATGGCGAAACCCTTAGTATATCAAGCCCGATAGTTACATTCAGTACATTATCCGCCCCCAGACTCTTTATGCAGGTTAACCCCTGGTCATGGTAGCAGGCTATATAGCAATCGTAGTTTGTTTGGTTTAAAAACCCTTTCGGCAAAATAACATCTGCTCCGAATGGTCCTTCTATATCCACGCCTTCCAGGTTTAGTTCCTTAATTGCAGGTATTATTTGGGTAATTTCTTCATCGCCAATCAAGCCGTTTTCGCCTGCGTGCGGATTTAGTGCGCACATTGCGATTTTGGGATTTTGAATATTAAATTTATTTTTTAGTTCGTTGTTTAAAATTTTAACTGTTTCAATAATATTTTCTTTTGTTACGGCTTGCGGAACTTCTTTTAAAGGGATGTGTCTTGTTAAAAGAAGTATTTTGAAGTTACCTGCAACAAATAACATTTGAGCCTGATTTTTATGAGTTGACAATTCTTCCCCCAGTATTTCAGTTTGACCTGAATAGTTATATCCTGCCAGATTTAGTGCGTTTTTTGAAACAGGCGCTGTAATAATTGCTTTAATTTGTTTATTTTTGGCTAACTCACAGGCTTTTTTCAGGCATAAATATGATAACTCTCCCGAAAATCGACTCTCTACCCCGGGTTGAATTTTTTCTGTATCATAATCTATATTTATAAATTTTATTTTTGGCAAGGAAATATTTAACAGCTTTTCCGCTTTGCCGAATATTTCCCTGTTGCCGATTAAAACAAAGTCATCGGTATTGATTTCATTAAGGGATTTTATGATAATTTCGACCCCTATACCCGACGGGTCGCCCATTGTTATAGCTGTTTTCATTTTATTTATGTCTTTCAAAATATTTAAGAACATTAATTAAAGTAGACGAATTACCAAGATTTCCTGATTTAGTTACAATCCATTGTGCCTTGAAGTCTAAACAAAGAGGAATCGCAATATCAGCCTCATCTATAACCTGCAGAGTTGTACTGTCAATAGCACGGCAGCACTTGTAAGAAGTTTCGCCGCCTACAAGCACCAGTATAACATCCTGGAATACAACAACATCTTTGGTAAGTCTGGCTAAATAATCTGTAATCATGCCGGGAACATCCTCCGGATTGATTCCATGTTCCTGTGCGTATTGTGTATTTTGTTCCTCAATATGTTCTATTGCAGAAAAATGAACAACCACCAGTCTGTATTTAATTAAATTATTTAATATACGTGAAAGAATTTCATCATAAGAGTTGTTGTTTATATCTTCTAACGAAAGTTCGACAATATAAGGCTCAAATTCTTCGCTCTCTATCACTTTGGCAATTTGTATTTTTGTCAAGGTAGTTGAGCTTCCTGATACAATTAACACGGGGTTGTCGGGAATGGTTTTGTTTATATGCTGATATTCGGTTTCCGGCAGCCAAACATCAGAAAAGCATTGGGCCATGGCGGCTGTACCGCATGGAAGGATATTATAAGTGCTTTTTTCTGTGGCTAAAACGATTTGTTGTATATCTGTTGTAGAAACTGCATCTATGACAATTAACTTACGTCCTTCATCTATTAACCTTTGCAATTCGGTAAGAATGGGGCCTGCGCCTTTGGTAACGGTTTTTAAAGGAATTAATGCCACTAAATCAGGGTTTTCTATTTGTTGTCTTAATATAGTGGGAATATAAGACTCTCTTACCGGTGATTTGGGATCCCTTGCAAATTCTGTCCTATCGAGAGGCACCCCATGCAGAAGATGATATCCTCCTACTGTAGTGCGCCCTTCTGACGGAAAAGCAGGTACAACGACAGCACAATCCCAACCTAACGCTTTTAATACGGTCATGCATTCTGATGCAATATTGCCTCTAAGGGTTGAGTCTATTTTTTTGTAAAAATATTCCGTATTAAGCTTTTCGGTTAATATTTTAACGGCATTTTCTATAACAGGTATTGCCGCTTCTTTTTTTAAGTTTCTTGTTTCTGTGCTTATTGCCCATACCTGGGTTTTTAACAGTCCTTCGGGTTGTTCGGCATAATCAAATAATATTTGAGTATTAGCCCCGCTTAAATGAAACTGCAGCGCTGTATCATTCGCACCTGTTAAGTCGTCGGCTATAATGCCGATAGTTCCTGTTTGTATAAACATATTATTCTTCTTTTTTACTGCCTAGTAAGCGTATATTATTTGCACGGACAAAGTAGCGTTCTCTTTCTTCGCCGGAAGCATCTTTCCATTTGCTTATAGCAAGTTTGCCTTCTATTGAAACCAGTCTGCCTTTTTTAACATATTCACCTGCAAATTCTGCGTTTTTATCCCAAAGTTCAATGTTAAACCAATCTGTTTTTTCGCCTTCTTTGCTCCATCTGTTTACTGCCACGGAGAAAGAAGTTTTAACTTTTCCGGATTCAAAATATTTAATATCAGGATCTTGCCCTGTTCTGCCAACTACTACAACGGAATTTATCATAACTGTCCTCAATTTAACTATAGAGTGCATTATACATTAAAAGATTTTTTTTAACAAACCCTTAAGGAAGTTTGGCAGCTGAGAGGCTTTTTACTGTCATGCTGAGGAGCGGAGCGAGTCCAGTCTCTCATTATTGTACGCTCAACCATGCGACCCTGAAACGAGTTCAGGGTGACAACCTTACTGTCATGCTGAGGAGCGGAGCGAGCCTAGTATCTTACCGATTTGGAAGTTGAGAAGCTGGGAAGCCAGGCAGGTAAAGGGAAAATAATTAAAGCTATTTTAAAACGCAATTTTTTTCGCGCGATTGTTTTTATTTAAATAAGAGATGAAAAATAGAGGATAAAAGCATGACAGAAGTTTCAGCTATTGCAGCTCAAGCAGCGGCTAAAGAAGTCGTTAAACAACAGAATGCTACTAACCCCAATAATACTAACCCCAACAATGATGGTCTTATAGGCGGTTTGTTTGGTGTTGTGAATGGACTTTTAGGTAATGTTTTTGGAACATTAGGTACTGTTACAAACGGTGTTTCAGGTGTCGTAAGTCCTGTTTTATCCTTAGTTAATCAGCAGTCAAACGGCGGCGGAGTTTTCGGATATGGCTATGGAAATTCTTACGGATATTTCCCTAACTTTACCGGTACGGCAATTTCACCATTTGAAGGTATGTGCTATACAGGCGGCGGCGGTGCTAATATGTCAGGCATGCTTAATTATATGTCAGGAACATTTAATTCATATGCACCTGGTGGTATTGCAGCTTTTGGGCAGTTTCTTAATAACGTTGCTCCCGGAGTACAGCCCGTAGCTAATCAATTTGCAAATTCAAATGGTCAAGTTGATATGGGTTATGCAGATATTCTATCTAAATTGACACCTGATAACTTAAAAAGATTACAAGGGCTTGAAGCTCAAATCAAAGCTTTGGCATCAAAATCAGATAAAACTGATACTGATAAGGCTGAAATGAAAAAATTAGTAAGCGAATTGAAGTCTTTAGAAAAGGGTGTTTATGGAACTGATACTGATGAAGAATTACCTTCTGCAATATTTAAAGACAAAGATGGCAAGTCCTATATCTATTCTAATTTAGATGAAAAAGAATTGAAGCAAATTCAATCCAATAAAGCTAACTTACAAACAAAAATAGATGAGTTAAAACAAAAGCAGGAATCCTTCGTAAAATTGCAGGAGAAAATACAGTCTTATATTAACCAAAGACAAAATGTTCCTGCTATGACTCAAACGGCATATGCTGCGCTCCAGTCTGAAGGTACAAAATTGCAAAAAGAAATTGCGGAATTAGCTGCAAAGAATAATGAATATATACCAAATGCTTTTAAAGATAGTAAAACAGCAGAATACAAAAAAGCTTCTTCAACATCTTCATCAGAAGGGGATGGTTATGAGGTAGAAGATTCTAAAGAAACCGGCAAAAAAAAGAATGCAGGGGAAACAAAAAATGCACCTAAAAAAGGTTCGGCTGAAATATCCGCACAAAAAGTTTTGGATAAGCTGGGAGAACAAGGCACAGAAGATTTAAATGCTGATGAAGCAATTGTAGAAAAAATTATTTTAAGTATGCATAGTTCAAATGAACCTGACATCACTTCATTAATGAAGGAATCCGGAACTCTCAGAGCTCCGTCAAGAGTGGTTGAGGCTATTCAAAAATATTTAAAAGCTAATCCTGATACTAAACTTAATACTAATCAGCTTAACATTTTAAAAGCAATTACAAATAGTTTATTACCGGCAGGGCAAGATTTTGAAACTAACATAAAAAACTCTAATTCTAATGTTAAGACTGCGTGGTCAGGCATTACTACACGCGCAGAGAATCAAGCAAAAAAAGAAGTAAAATCTGAAAAATCGGAACAAGACCCTTCAGCTAAGAAGCCTGCAGAAAATACATCAGAAAAACTTCAATCCAAAATTAACACTATATTAGATCAAAAAACAAAAGCAGGAGCTTTAGATTGTGCTAAAATTCTTCAAGACCTTCAAAAACTATTGGACGATGGTAATATAGCAGTTGCTGACAAGCTTAAAATAAAAGAACAAATGGCAGAAGTTCAAAAATTAAAAGAAAAAACAGATGGAGAAAATCAACTTGAAACAGCTAAAGCTACCAGAGATGGCAGAAGACTTATAACAGCGATGAATGACGGAAGATGGTATTTTGCAGGAATGGGTGGGACTGATGGAACCACAGTAGATGCAATCGTCACGGAAAATAAATTAGCAGACGGTTCTTTGGCAAGGATAGTTGCCTATCTTGATAAGGCTTACCTAAATGGTGATAGTTTTATGAAAAAAACAACAATAGATTCCTGGATTGAAGGTGACTTTAGCGGTGCAAAGAAAACAGAACTTCTCGGTTTAGTTGAAAGAGCAAGAGAAGAAGCCTACCAAAAAGGTTACATCACCAAAGAAGAATATGAGAAAATGATAAAAGCACCAAGATAATTAATTGAAATAATTCTGATAAAAACAAAAGCCCTGATAATTTCAGGGCTTTTTTGTTCATCTGTTATCAGCTTCTCAACTTCCCATCTGCCTACTTATTGAAACTCTTCACCTCTTAAACCCTTAAACCTAATCACAGCTGCTGGGCTTCTCAGCTTCCCAGCCTCCCAGCCTCCTATCCCGGCTTCCTGCCAAAAACTACTTCACCTGACCCATGAAGAATTCCTTAAAAGTGTGATAAAATTAAAAGCACGGCTAGTGTTTTCGCAAAAGTTTCAGTGGTTTACTCAGGAAGGAATTATTAATGGCAAATAGTGTAAAAATCGGACATTCAATAGTAGGTGACGCTCATCCATGTTTTATTATTGCAGAGATTGGTATTAATCATAACGGATGTATTAAAACCGCAAAAAAACTTATAGATCTTGCGCAGACAAGCGGTTGTAATGCGGTCAAATTTCAAAAAAGAACCATAGATGTTGTATACACTCAGGAAGAGCTTGCTATGCCTCGTCCTAATCCTTTCGGTGAAACTAACGGGGATTTAAAAAGAGGGCTTGAGTTCGGTTATGAACAATATGCTGAAATCGATAAATATTGCAAAGAAAAAAATATGACCTGGTTTGCATCCTGTTGGGATGAAGCTTCAGTTGATTTTATAGAACAATTTAATCCGCCCTGCTATAAAATTTCTTCAGCATCTTTGACAGATGATAACCTTCTTAAATATACCAGGGCAAAAGGCAAGCCTATTCTGCTTTCTACCGGCATGAGTATGGTTGAGGAAATTGACCATGCCGTAGCGGTTTTAGGTGTTAAAGATTTAATTATTTACCATTGTACTTCTACGTATCCTACGGACAACAATGAGATTAACTTAAATGCCATAGCATTTCTGAAACAAAGATACAATGTGCCTGTAGGTTTTAGCGGGCATGAAAGAGGCGTATTGCCTTCAGTTTTATCCGTTGCAATGGGGGCATGTTCGGTAGAGCGCCATATCACCATTGACAGGACAATGTGGGGGTCAGACCATGCTGCAAGCTTGGAGCCTGTTGGTATTTGCAGGCTTGTTCGTGATATAAGGCTTACCCCAATGATACTTGGCGATGGTAAAAAGACTGTTTATGAAAGTGAAAAACCTATCATTAAAAAGTTAAGAAGAGTAAAAAGCGGCGTAAGTGTATGATAAATTTACCTAAAGATATTGAGTATATCATTACCGATTTTGACGGTGTAATGACGGATGGCTTTGTTTATATAAAAGACGGCAGCAGTGATTTTACAAAGCGTATTAACTTCAAAGATGTAATGGCTGTTTCTATTGCACAAAAAAACGGATATAGAGTAGCTATTATTTCAGGTGATGAAGGCTCTATAATAGATTACATAGCAGATAAGTTTAAACTTCAGGAAGTTCACACCAATATTCGTGATAAAAAAGAAGTTTTGCAGCAAATTCTGTATCGCCATAATATAGATAAGAAAAAAGTTGTTTTTGTCGGTGATGATGTTAATGATATTGAGTGTTTGAAGTATGTAGGCTTTCCTGTTACCGTTCAGAACGCCAATTCTAAAGTTAAAACACTTGAAGGTATTCAAATAACGGAAGCTGAAGGCGGCAACGGCGCTTTTAGAGAGATTATAGATGCGTTGGTGGACTAGGCAGCTAAGAAGTTGAGAAGCTGGGAAGTTGTCATCCTGAATTTATTTCAGGATCTCATTGTTGTACGCTGATATAAACTGTGAAGAGGTGAAGAGCATGAGACAGCTCCTCTTTAAGAACTATTGATACGAGCATGCCTTAGTGTGTAATCCTTCAAATTGACGGTTTTCAAAAGACTTGCAAAATCCCACCTAAGCCCTGATAAGTCAGCATTTTAACTGATTTATAGACCATGTGGTTTAGTCAATTTTATAACCCCTTTTTTGTTTTTTTAGACCCCAGGGTCGATGAGAAGCTCCTTTCAAAAGAGTACTATCTTTAGTGTAGATTACTAAAAAACAATTTTACTGATGGAGTATGTAATATGTATGGGGGGAAATCGATGAAAAGAGCTAAGTTAAATTCGAGCATTCAGGTGCTTGTAGTTGATGACAATTATGATCATGCCGCGGGTATTAGAGGGATTGCAAGCTTAGATGGAGGATTTGATGTTGTAGGGATTGCTACTAACGCAGACGTTTGTCTCGGTATGGTAAAAAAGTACAAACCCGATGTAATTCTAATGGATATTAACATGCCTGACGTTGATGGTATTACACTTATACAAAAAATCAAAAAAATTGATTCTGAATCAAGAATCATTGCTGTAACAGGTTATGATGATTCTGACTTAATCTACAGAGTTATGAAAGAAGGCGCAAAAGGTTACATCCTTAAAACAATGGCTTCATCACAGCTAATTCAGGGTGTTATAGAAGTTGCCAACGGCAAAATATTTATGCCTTCCATTATTGTCTCCAAGTTTTTTGAACACTTCCAGACTGTTGTTAATGAGGATAGCTGTCCGCTGTCAAATGAAGAAAATCTGTTAAATTACTTAACACAACGCGAAGAAGAAGTTTTAGATTTATTAACTCAGGGTATTACATATAAAGGTGTTGCCAATCAATTGTTTATAAGCGAAACTACCGTAAAAACCCACGTTAATAATATATTTCAAAAACTTCAGGTGAATGACAGAACCCAGGCGGTATTGTATGCTATAAACAACGGATTAGTTAAAAAAATGAGAACTAATAAAATCCGTTTGGCTGTATAGGTAGGGTGCAAGGAGCATACAATGATTAATACCGTAAGAAATGTATCTTTATTTCCGTTATTTGAAGATTTTCCAAATTTGTACGTTAAGCAAACAGTTTTGAGCCTTTTTAGAACGCTGCTTGAAACAATAATGGATTTAAGAAGTGAAAGCGTAGTTGTTTTAAAAACGGATAATTTAGACGGTATTGAAGGTATTCTGACAAGACTTTCATATTCTAACGCCAAAATCTTCAGCTATGATGATACCAGCGCATATAATAACTTTGAAATTATGCAGGATAACAATGTTAAGTTTGAAGAAAGTTTTGTACTGATTATGGCGGACAGGTTTTCGGTTGTACTGGCTTGGGCGCCTACTGATACAAAAGGTTTCTTTAATGCCTGTATAACAATGAGTTCAGCTGTTGTCGGCGAAGTTTACGAAGTTATAAAGATAAATTCTGAATTTGCTCCTGTTGAAAAACATGTATCTAAATTGCAGCTTGACCGAAGAGGCAACGTTATATTTGATGCAATATTGAATAAACTTCTGCTTAAAGTTGAAGATTATCAAAGAGATTTGATTTGTGCAAATAATGAAATTCAGGAATACAATATTCTCGAAGAAAAAGATGTAAGAAATATTCTGCGCAACTATTCGCATGAGCTTAGAAATCCCGTCGGAATGCTCGGGGTTTACGGCAAAATCTTAAATTCTCACATCGAAAAAATCAAAAACGGTCAAAGTGATATTTCTTCTTTGGAGTCGGCACAACGAGCGTCAGAGGTAATTATAAATGCTATTGAAACGATAGAAAGCACACTGTCCGAGATGTCCAATTACTCAAGAGAAATCAAATTGAATATCAAAAAAGAAAGCCTAAAAGACGTTATATCTAATGTAGTCGACTTTGCTTCGCCGTCATTTAAACAAAAAGAAGTAAGTATAATTTTTGATGCGAAATGTGATGTTGAAGTTAATATTGACAGGCATAAAATTTATCAGATTATGCTAAATCTTTTGAAAAATGCACTTGAGGCTACTGACCCTTATAAGTCCGTAAAAGTTGTATTGGATAAAGTTGACAACAATGCATGCATCACAATTAAAGACGAAGGTCATGGGGTAAGTCCGGAAATTTTACCTAAGATATTTCGTCCATACTTTACTACCAAGGAAAACAGTTCGGGTATAGGGCTTGCATTTTCTAAAGATATTATAGAAAAACACGGCGGAGAATTAGACCTGCTGACAAACAGTGAAAACGGGTGCGAGTTTATTATAAAGCTTCACTAAAAAATAAAAGGGGAGAGAGATGGATTTTACGTCAAACACAACTTCAAAAATTGTTGAAAAGGCAATGGACGGACTGTCTGCAAGACAAAAAGCCATAAGCGCTAATATTGCCAATTCTCAAACCGACAACTATACAAGGGTTGATGTTCAGTTTGAGGACCAGTTAAAAAATATAATGGCAAATGAAAGAATGCAAGAGCAGGTAAAGCTAAACAACTCTTATGCTTCACTAAAACCGATGAGTGTCAATGTCGGTATTTTACCGAATTCTTATGCATCAGATGTAATAATGGAAGCCGACAATTTTAAATCCTTTGCTCCGGAGGATATTATTGACACGGATTCGCCTGTTATCAGCAGCGGGAATAATGTTAACATAGAAGCGGAGATGGTTGAGCTTGCTAAAAATTCTTCAAAGTATAATGTTTTAGCGCAGCTGCAGTCAAAATACTTTAAGAAAATGGAAGATCAGTTTAAATCAGCGAGTACGTTATAATGAGTTTTAATTCTTTAGACATTTCAGCAACAGGCTTATATGCCCAACGGTTAAAAATGGATGCTATATCAAGTAATATAGCCAACATTAACACTACAAGAAAGCCCGACGGGTCGTTAGGACCTTATGTGAAGAAGAATGTGGTTTTCTCAGCTATTTATGACCAGGCAAGACAAGGTCCGCTGCTGCCTTCTCAGGATTTGTCGCCCGGATATGATTCGATGTCAGGCAGCATTAAGCTAAAGGGCAGTGTATCCTTTGATTCGCCTTTGGTTGCGCAGGGCGTTACCGTTAGTCAGATTGAAGATGATAAGCAGCCGTTTAAGACGGTTTATGACCCGTCGCATCCTGACGCAAATGAAGACGGTTTTGTTCAGGTTCCTAATATTAATATAGTAAATGAAATGGTCGATATGATGGTGGCAAACAGAGCTTATGAGGCTAATATTGCTTCGATTGAAGCCTCTAAAAGTATGATTAACAACGCATTAAAAATATAGTGAGGAGGAAAGATGCAGTTTGGGGATATTTCAAATTTAGCGGATTTTAATCCGATGGCGAATTTTAAATCGGATAGCAGCAATTTGCTGGGTTCTAATAAAGTTTTACAAGGGCATATTTCTGTTGAAATGCCGAAGTTTGAACACATAACCGATGAGCAGTTGAAAGAAGATTTAAAAGCGCTTTCTATCGACGGTGTTAAATCTTCAGAGGCGACTCCGGACAAATTGTATAAATCTTTTAGCTCGGCATTGTCTGACGGTTTGCAAAATGTTAATAACCTGCAAAAAGAGTCGGAAGATTTAACACAATTTTTTGCTTCAGGCGGGAATGTTGATATACACAGTGTTATGATAGCTTCCCAAAAAGCAGGACTGGGGCTTGAAATGGCGACACAGCTAAGAAATAAAATCGTAGGAGCATATAAAGAAATAACAAGAATGCAGTTTTAATTAACCTAATTTAACATTGTTGATATCATTAAAAAACACGCTACAATATAATTAAGAGGATTTGAGGGACCGGGGTTGAATAACTATTTAAATTTAATTTTTTCCGATATAAAAAAATTGTGGGACGGCTTGGAACTGTTCCAGAAAGTTTCCATTTGTGTACTGGTTATAGCTGCTGTTGCCGCTATGGTATTTTTTGTTACCAAGTCTACAGAACCTAATTGGTCTGTGCTTTATAGCGATTTGCAGGAGAATGATGTTGTCAATGTAACAGAGAGCCTTAAGAAAAACGGCTATAAATACAAGCTTAGCGATGATAAAAAAACTATTTTGGTGCCTGTTGACCAAAAAGAAGATTTGAGGATATTTGTTGCCGAAAATGATATTATAAAAGACAGTTCTCCCGGATTTGAACTTTTGGACAAAGTACAGCTCGGAGCGACAGATTTTCAGAATAAACTTACAAAACAAAGAATTTATCAAGGCGAATTAACCAGAACTATTGAACGTATAAGCGGTGTTCAAAAAGCAAGAATTCAGCTTGCAGACCCTGAGCGTTCGGTTTTTTCCGATAATGATGAAGAACCCTCTGCAAGTGTTATGCTGGTTTTAGTACCGGGCGTTACTCTTAAGACAGAGCAGGTTAAAGCGATAAAGAATTTAGTCGCTTACGGAGTTCCGCGCTTAAAACCCGAGAAGGTCTTTCTAAGCGACCAAAACGGTGATGTATTAAGTGATGAAATACATAAAAACTCAAATGACATAGAAACTTATAAAACTACTTTTGAAAAAAATACCGCAAAAAAAATAACTAAAGTTTTAGAACGTATAGTCGGCTCTGATAATGTTTCGGTAGAAGTAAGCGCGGATATTAACTTTGACAGTGCAAAAGCCACAATAGAAAAATATGTTCCTCTGGACGGCAGTAATGAGGGTATTTTAGCTTCTACACAATCAGAAACGGAACTTTATGATAAAGGTTCAAATAAGCCGCAAACAGCACAAAATCAAACTGAAACGCAAACGGCTAATGTTAATGATAAAACTATGAACTATCAAAAAAATAAGATGATAAGTAACTATAATGTATCCAAGGAAATTAAACAGGTTGTATATGCCCCGGGTTCTGTTAACAGAATGACTGTTGCCGTCGCGATAAATAAAATTTTAACGGAAGAAGAATCAAAAGAGCTGCAGGATTTGGTTATTTCGGCGGCAGGCGCTAATATCGAAAGAGGTGATATCGTAAAAATCACCAGCATGGAATTCTCCGGGTTAGATGCGGAGCAGGTAAATGCGAGCAAGATGATGAAAGAAATACAAACCGAAAATCAGGTGAATTTTTGGGTAACAAAAATAGGTCCGTTACTTGTCGTATTAATTTTGGGGTTATTTGCGTTATTTATAATCAAGTCAATGTTGAAAAAACCTTATCAAGGTGAAGTAGTTAGAGAAAATCCATCGTATGACGAGTATGATGATTATGCAATGCAGGAAGCCGAGCTTGAAAGATTAGCCCAGGAATCCCAACAGCTGCTTAGCACTTCAAATATGCCTATATTAGAAGCTAAGCTTGCGCCCGAGCTTGAAATGATGAAGTCTCAGCTTAATAATATGATTATGACAAACCCTGAAGATGCTTCAAGATTAATATTATCGTTCATTAAGGATTAACAAAAATGATAAATTTTAAAAACATGTCAAATACACAGAAAGTTGCAGCCCTGCTTATAGTTTTGGGACCTACCACTGCCGCTGAAATATTAAAAAACATTCAGGACGATGATTTAATCGAACAAATTACCATGGATATAGCAAGCCTGAATAAAGTTCCGCCGGAGGCGTTAGATGAAGTGCTTGAGGAATTTTATTCTTTGTTTCAGGCAAGCAGTTATTTGTCTTTAGGCGGTATGAATTATGCCCAAACGCTTTTAGAGCGTGTATACGGACTTGAAAGGTCACAGATGGTTTTGAACAAGCTTTTGTCTGCTATGCATTCAAACCCGTTTGAATTTTTCAATGATGCCGACCCTTCTCAGCTTGCAACTTCTTTCCAAAATGAGAACCCCCAGCTTATAGCTTTGGTTTTGGCTTATTTAAAACCTGATAAAGCAGCACAGGTCATGAACAGTTTGCCGCCTAAAATCCAGGCTGCAGTATCTGTTAAGATAGCTGAAATGGACAGAACCAACCCTGAAATTTTGAGCGAAGTAGAAAAAATAGTTGAACAAAAATTCTCTTCTGTTGTAACTCAGGACTTTTCAAAGGCAGGCGGTGTGGAGTCTTTGGCAAATATATTGAACAGAGCCGACCGCTCTACCGAAAAAGTTATTATTGAAACGTTGGAATTCCAGGACCCTGAATTGGCAGAGCAGGTGCGTGAGCTTATGTTTGTATTTGAAGATATTATTCTGCTTGATGACAGATCAATCCAAAGACTTCTTAGGGAAATTGATTCACGTGAACTCGCTTTAGCCCTTAAAGGTGCGAATACTGAAGTAAAAGAAAAGATTTTCAAAAATATGTCCGAGCGTGCGGGTGAAATGCTTAAAGACGATATGGAATATATGGGGCCTGTTCGTGCGAAAGAAGTTCAGGAAGCACAAAGCAAAATTGTTTCTGTATTGCGCGCATTGGAATCTTCAGGCGAAATTATAATTATGAGAGCCGGAGCTGAGGATGAGTTCATTGTATAAAAGGATACAAAGCGATTCTATAAAACTTGGGGAGTCTTTTATTTTATCCGGCGAAACCCAGGAGGATGAAGTTAAAAATCTTACCATGCAAAAGAAACTGCTTAACGATGAGGTTGGTATTTTGCAGGCTAAAATTGATGAGCTTAATGACCGGCTTAAAGACTCTTTGCACCAAAAAGAACATATGCTTTCCGATGCTAAAAAACTTGTTGAGGATATAAAACTCAAAGCGGATATCAAAGCTAATGAAATTATTCAGGAAGCTAGTATGAAAAAAGAAGAAATTTTTCAGGAAGCAAGGAACGAAGGCGTAGAAGAAGGCTTTAAAAAAGGTTATGAAGACGGGATTGAAAACTTTAAGCAAGAATGCATCAAACGGATAGAGTCTTTAAATGCGCTTACTAACGCCGCTTTTGAAGTGAAAAATGAGATTGTTTTTTCATCGGAAAAAGAAATAATAGAGCTTGCCATGCTTATAGCTTCCAAGGTTGTACAGGTGGAATTTGTTAACAATGCAGAGTGCTTTAAAAATATGACAACAACGGCTCTTTCCATGCTCAAGGAAAAAGAAGATATAAAAATAGTTGTAAATCCAAGATTATTAGAGTATGCATCAGAATTTGCAGAGGAATTGAAGGCGAGAATAACAAACCTTGACCGGATAAAAATTATTCAGGACAAGACAGTTTCTTCTGACGGGGTTGTGGTAGAGAGTTTAAGTTCAAGGATTGATGCAAGAATTTCTTCGCAGATAGAGAAGCTCTCAAGGGTGCTTTTAGCTGCAAAAAATATGGACGAAACTGTCGATGAGCAGGTAGAGAAGCAAATTCAAAGTAAATTATCAAAAAATAAAAATAAAGATAAAGATGTTTGATTTAACAAAATACAAAAATTTAATAAAAGAAACTAATTCTATGAATGAAATAGGCAAAGTCATTCAGGTAATAGGTCTTGTTATAGAAGCCGACGGACCTGCTGCCAGTATCGGCGATTTATGCCATATTTATACGGATTCTTCTGCCCTGCCTATTTTTGCCGAAGTCGTAGGGTTTAAAGAAAACAAAATTCTTCTTATGCCGCTTGGTGATATGGAAGGCTTAAAGCCGGGGTCAATTGTTATGAATACTCAGGCACCCATGCAGATAAAAGTCGGGCATGAGCTTTTAGGCAGAGTTTTAGACGGTCTGGGAAATCCTATAGATGCTAACGTTCAGGTAAAGTCCAATAAATTTTATTCTACCAATAAGCCTAATATAAACCCTCTTGCGAGAAAAAGAATTGATGAGCCGTTATCTTTGGGCATACGCTCTGTAGACGGATTTATGACAGTCGGTAAAGGTCAGCGTATGGGGATTTTTGCAGGCTCGGGCGTCGGTAAGAGTACGACTTTGGCTATGATAGCAAGAAATACAACCGCAGACTTAAATGTAATAGCGCTTATAGGAGAACGCGGACGTGAAGTCAGGGAATTTATTGAAAACTCACTTGGTGAAGAAGGCTTAAGCCGTTCCGTAGTAGTTGTTGCTACAAGTGAACAGCCTTCTTTGGTTAAAATAAAAGCCGCTTATGTTGCCACCGCTATTGCGGAGTATTTTAGGGATTGCGGGCATGATGTTTTATTTATGCTTGATTCGATGACCCGTATTTCAATGGCTCAGCGTGAAGTCGGACTTGCTGTCGGTGAACCTCCCGCAACGAGAGGTTACACTCCTTCTGTATTTGCCCTTATGCCTAAGCTTATGGAACGGACGGGCGCAGGTGAAAAAGGAACCATTACGGGTCTTTATACAATATTAGTTGAAGGTGATGATTTTAATGAACCTATTTCTGATACCGCAAGAAGTATTCTTGACGGGCACATAATGTTATCAAGGGAGCTGGCTCACAAAAACCACTATCCTGCCGTGGATGTTCTTCAAAGTATAAGCCGTGTAATGACTGATATTACTACAAAAGAACATAAAGCAGCAGCGGGTAAACTCAGAAACTTGCTCGCTGTTTACCAAAAAAATGCCGACCTCATTAATATAGGCGCGTATATTAAAGGTACTGACGCTAACGTAGATAAAGCGCTTGAGTTAAATGAGCCTATAAATGACTTTTTAAGACAAGGTCTTGATGAAAAGACCCCTTATGATGAAACTATAGAGCGTATAATGCAAATTGCCGAATCTTAGATTATTGTGTAATTGCCAAAAGTTCTTCTCTTTGTTTGCTGTTTAAACTGACAAGAGGGCTTCTTACAAAGTCATTTAATATTCCTCTGTTGGCAAGAGCGCATTTAATAGGCGTTGGATTAGGCGCCATAAATATTTTTTTAAATACAGGGTATAGTTTTATATGGAGGTCTTTTGCTTCTTGTACTTTACCTGCTTTAAACAGTTCTATCATTTCTTTTATTTCGCTGCCTATAATATGAGAAGCAACACTCACTACCCCTGCTGCACCAAGCGCCATCATAGGCAGGGTGAGTGAATCATCGCCGCTGAAAACATCAAATCCGTCAGGTACTAAAGAAACTATTTCGCTTACCTGGTCTAAATCACCGTTAGATTGTTTTACCGCAAAGATAGTTTTATTTTCTTCAGCGATAGCCGCAATGGTTTCAGGCAGCATATTAACTCCTGTTCTGCCCGGAATATTATATAACATAATGGGAAGGTTTACGCTTTTCGCTATATCTCCGAAGTGTTTAATCATACCTTCCTGAGAAGGCTTGTTATAGTAAGGTACTACGCTCAAAATTGCATCTACGCCTAAGGCTGCAACCCTTTTAGATTGTTCTGCCGCCGTTTGTGTACAGTTTGAGCCGGCACCCATCATAATTTTTACTCTGCCCTGAGATATTTCTTTTACTGCTTTGAGCAAGTCCAATTCTTCCTTATGTGTTAAAGTAGGTGATTCTCCTGTCGTACCTGCTACAAGTATTGTATCCGAACCATTGTTTATGAGATGGTGGACAAGTTTTTCAAGCGCATTGTAATCAATGGTTAAATCTTCCTTGAAAGGAGTTACCATTGCTGTTATCACGCTGCCGATTTCAAATCTTTTTGTCATAGTTAACTCCTTTAACTGTTTCTTACTAATTTCATACTTACAAGTTTTTCTGCAATTCTTACGGTATTTAAAGCGGCGCCTATTCTTAGGTTATCAGCTACTACCCACATTGCAACAGCATTATCAAATGCCAAATCTTTTCTTATACGACCGACATATACAGGGTCTTTGCCTGCTGCGTATTTTGGCATCGGGTATATTTTATTTGCTATATCATCCATTACCTCAACACCATAGGCTGTTTCAAGGATTTCTTTTGCTTTTTCAACACTTAACGGTTTTTCAAACTCAACTGTTACGGCTTCCGAGTGCCCTATGTATACAGGAACTCTCACAGCTGTGCAGCTGATAGGGGTTTCTTCTTTCAGATGAAGAATTTTTTTTGTTTCGTTGACAACTTTCATCTCTTCCTTTGTATAGCCGTTGTCGCAAAATACGTCTATTTGAGGAATAAGGTTAAATGCAATCGGTTTTACAAATGCTTTGGTTTCAAATTCTTCACCGTTCAGCTCGGCTCTGGAATGGGCTTCAAGCTCATCCATAGCCTCTTTCCCTGCCCCGCTTACTGCCTGATATGTGCTTACAATAAGTCTTTTTATGCCTGCATAATCATGCAAAGGCTTTAAAGGAAGCATTAACTGCGATGTTGAGCAGTTAGGATTGGCAATTATTCCTTTATGTTTTTTCAAATCCTCATCGTTTACGCCTGCTATCACAAGAGGGATATCTTTTTCCATACGAAAAGCGCTGCTGTTATCTACTATGACTGCTCCTGCTTTTAGAATATCATCAAGCCAGGCTTTGCTTGTGGAGGCTCCTGCCGAAGCAAGTACTATATCCGTAGCTTCAAAAGATTTTGCGGTAGTTTCTTCAACGGTATATTCTTTATTTTTAAAAGTTATTTTCTTGCCTGCGCTTCTTGCGCTTGACAGCATTTTTATTGAATTTATAGGGATATTGCTGTTGCTTAGAACACTGAGAATTTCAGAACCAACTACCCCTGTTGCGCCTAATACCGCTAAATTTATTCCGCTCATATTTATATCCTCATAAAATATTATCTAAACCATACACAAATTCATTGTTGGCACATACATATCTGATGCTCATTAAAACGCCGTCCATATAGCATTTTCTGTCAACACTGTCGTGTCTTATGGAAAGAATTTGACCTAATGAGCCGAATAATACTTCCTGAGATGCCATATACCCCGGCATTCTTACAGAATGAATATGGATATCAGACGGAGCTGTTCCTCCCCGGGAACCCTTGATTAACTCTATATCATCAATGTTTCCGTTAGTAAAATTCTCTTTTGCTTCAGCCATAAGCTGAGCTGTTTTAATTGCAGTGCCTGAGGGCGCATCTTTTTTCTTATTGTGGTGATATTCGATAATTTCCGCATTGTCAAAGTACTTTGCCGCCATTTTTGCAAACATCATCATTAGAACAGCGCCTGTAGTGAAGTTTGGAGCTATCATTCCCGATAAATTCCTGCTTTTGGAAATAGACTTTAGTTCTGCTATTTCTTCTTCTTTTAACCCCGTAGTACCGATAACAGGTCTTGCGCCTGCTTCAAAAATCAGTTTTGCGTTTGTAAATACACTGTTTGGGTCGGTAAAATCAACAACTACATCAGGTTTTAGGGTAATTACAGCTTCTTTAAGATTATTTTGCACCTGTATTCCGTTTGGTTTATTTAAAGCTATGCTGCCGATATCCTCGCCGATTTTTATGACATCTACGGCTCCGATAAGCTGTATATCTTCAGACGCATCAACAGCTCTTACAACTTCGCTTCCCATCCTGCCGCAGGCGCCTGATACCAAAACTTTAATCATGAAAATTCTCCTTACTTACTTATTAATTATCTCATAAACATGAAATTGGGTAATTATAAGGTCTGATTTCACGTCCCAAGTATCACAAGGGAGGTTTTCCAGTAGCAATTCATGCGGTATTAACACAACTTTAGCCGCTTTAATCTTGTTGAGCGTTAAAAACTTATCGTAATAACCCTTCCCGTATCCCAGTCTGTTGCCGTTGACATCTGCCATAAGCGCGGGGAGAATAATCAAGTCTGTTATTTTTGGGGCTATTACTTCTGTTTGAGGCTCTTTTATGCCGTAAATATTCTCTTTCAAAACATCACCTGTTTTGTAAGGACAAAAGTTCATTGTATCACCGAATATTTTAGGCAGATAAAAATTTTTATTTTCATCAAATAACGGGGTTAAGTTTATTTCGCTTCCAAAAGGGTAGTATAGTGCAATATTTTTTGAATTTTGCCATACGGAAGTATTCAGCAGTTTGGCAATAATAAGTTTGCTTATATCATGCATATTAATTTTGCTGCGAATTTCTTTAGCCGGATTTCTTAATTCTTTTTTTGAATTCATAAACTACGCTTAACTATTGGTGCTATTGCTCTTATTTGTGAGTATAATTCTTCAAATTGCTTGGGATAAAGAGATTGTGCTCCGTCGCATAATGCACATTCAGGATTATGATGTACTTCTACTATTAATCCGTCGCAACCTGCAGAAATTGATGCTAAAGACATGGGTGCAACTTTATCGCGAAGACCCGTTGCATGACTCGGGTCTGTAAAAATCGGCAGGTGGCTTAATTTTTTTACTATAGGAATAGCAGAAATATCAAGAGTATTACGTGTCATAGGTTCAAATGTTCTTATACCTCTTTCGCAAAGTATAATTTCTCTGTTACCGCCTGACATAATATATTCTGCTGACATAAGCCATTCTTCAATCGTTGCACTTAATCCCCTTTTTAACATAACAGGTTTATCAAGATGCCCGAGTTCTTTTAGCAGGTTAAAGTTTTGCATGTTCCTTGCGCCTACCTGCAATATATCAATATACTTTAGAAACAGGGGAATTTGGGAAATATCCATTATTTCAGATGTTACAATCATGTTGTATTTATCGGCTACTTCTCTTAAGATTTTCAATCCTTCTTCGCCTAACCCCTGAAAAGCGTAGGGAGATGTTCTGGGTTTAAAAGCGCCGCCTCTTAAAATTCTTACACCGATTTTTTGGAGTGCACCGGCTGTAGCATCTACCTGTTCATAAGATTCTACACTGCATGGACCTGCTATGAGAGCAAGTCTTTCCCCGCCTATTTCAATGTCCTTTATTTTAATAACGGTATCATTAGGCTGGAATGTTCTGCTTACAAGCTTGTAACCTGAAGATATTTTTATTATTTTTTCTACACTGTCGATTAGCTCAAATTCACGAGCATCAATGCTTCTGCCGCCTACAGCACCTATTACGGTGTGTATATCGCCTTTTGAAATATGTGCATCAAATCCGTTTGCTTTTATTATTTTTACAACATAACCTATCTGCTCATCAGAAGCAGATGATTTCATTACTATAAGCATCTTAATCCCTTTTTCGTATTATTCTTCCGTTTTATTTCCTTCAGAATTTGCCTGTTCCTGAGCAGGAACTAATAAAGAATTTATAGTATATTTTCTGCTTAAAATTTCTTGTTCGCCTTCGTATACGAGGAAGGTTAAATCTTTAATGCTGTAGTCTACCGTAATTCTTAGGTTTTGAGCCATCGCATTGTATACGAAATCTTCATTTGGGATATTAACGGTAATTTCGCCGACATCTATCATTACGTCAGTATTGGTTTTAGCTTTGATTGTTAATTTCTTTTCTCCGGGCGCCCAGTTGGGACCGCAAATTACTACAAGATCAAATACAAATTCTGCAGGAAGCGCTACTGCCGAAAAGTTATCAAAAATATTGATACAGCTAAGCTTGTTATTCTTGTAGGTAATATTTTCCGCTATTATTAGATACTCTGACATTTTATACTCCTTGTTTACTGACTAGGATTATTATACATGAAAAATTAAAAATTAAAACACCTCATGGCAATTTTTGGAGACTAATTGTTTTTATTAATATAAGAGAAAGAGGAAGTTTATATTAGGAGAAATTGGAAATGAAGGAATTAGATTTTGAAGAAAAGAAGTTTTTTGAAAAACAAATAAAAAGCCCTGTTATGCTTACATTAGCCACAAAACTCAGTTTAGACCAGGCAAAGTTAGTTACCGACATGGCAAAATGGAAAAGATTTGAATAGTTAAGCCAAAAGCCGATATCAAAAAGATATCGGCTTTTTTAACGGCTTTTTATTTATTATTTTGTTATTATTTGTCACATACGCCAAAGGCAACTTGTACAACTTCATTAGGATTGATTTGAGAAATCTTTGTACCGTCAGAAGCAATTACGAATGCGATTTCGTCTGTAGTAATGTCAACAAGTCCCGCTACACCGCTAAGGCCTGTTCTTGTAACATCTATAGGAGCTTTAACCAAGGCAACCGCTGATTGGCCGTAACTCTTGAATGCAGAGCCGAGTTTACCCTGGAAGAGTTCTCCCATACCTGTACCAAAATTACCTGAAGCAGCTTCTGCGCCGTTACCTGCGACAACTAATGCGCCGCCAAGCGTTCTTGCTGTATTACCTATAATAGAACCTGCCCATGTGAATGGTGTCTTCGCAATTCTTGATACTACATTAGGTTTGTGGTTTTCAAGAACTTGAACGGCAAGTACTTCCTGAGGCAGAGGTGAGCTCATATCTTCATTCTTAATTTCTGTAAATACAACTTTTAAAGCACCTTGAGAGTCTTTTGTCGGTCTTACAACTTCAACAATTTTACCTCTTACTAAAGAACCTTCGGGATAAAGCTTGCCATCTATCTTGATACATTCTGTTGAACGGGCGCGGAATGATTCTCCTGCCTGATTTTCTCTTGCAGAAATACTGTCGTCAAATTTTACTTTTAATGTTGGTACTTGCATAATTTCGTCGGTTTCAACGTAAGCAGCAGCACCTGTTTCAGCACAACCGCAAGCTATAGGAGCAGCATCAATACCTATTGCAACTCTTGCAGTAGCTAACATTGCTACGATTTCTGCTCTTGTTGCTTCATCATTTGCTCTTAAAGTATTTGTTTCCGGACAAGTATTTAACAAACCTGCCTGAATAGCTTTTGCTACAGGAACTTTACTCCAAGCAGGGATGGAAGAAGCGTCTGAATATTTAGATAAAATTTGTTCAGCTTTACAATCATCCATATCACAAGGACTTAATGATTTTGCCATTGTAACCAAAGCTTCCGCTCTTGTTACATTTGCATTAGGTTTAAATCTGCCGTCAGGATATCCTGCGACTAACCCGCCGTTAACGCCTTTATCTATAACTTTATTAGCCCAGTGTGATTGCGGTACATCGCTAAAGATAGCTTTATCATAGTAAGGTTCACCCTGATAATTTAATCCTGATACAACAAGGCTTGTGAACTCTGCTCTTGTAACATATCTGTCAGGTTTAAATGTATGGTCGGGATATCCTGCTACTACTTGTGCAGCGGCTAATCTGTTAATATCATTAGCTGCCCAGTAAGAAGGGGAAATATCTTTAAAAGAGTTTGTAAGAGGTGTTGCTGCACCCGTTGTTTTTACAAGGTCTATCTTGTCAAAAGATTTTTCTACAACCTGCATACTGGAATTAGAGTGGATAGTCAAAGGACAGCCTTTAGGAGCAGTACTGTTTACATTACCGCTCAGGTCAAGATCACATCCTTTTTTATTAATTGTTGGTAAGCCTGCCGCAGCACCCGTAATTACGTTGCCGCCTATAGGTTCATTTTCGCTTACCATTATGCCTTTAGAATCACTTGTGCCGGCAACTGTTGCGCCGCCTAAGCCCATTGCAGTTGATTCACTGGCAAATATTGACGGTACGCCGTACACGTTTTTAGGATAAGCATAAACCTGTATTTCTTTGTCCGAGCCTTTTACATATCCCGGTGATACAGCACAGTCCGGTCCTAATTGGTTTGTGTTGCATTTAGGGACGGGACAGGGATCAGCGACCGGTTCTGCACAAGGGTTACAAGAGTTACAAGGGTCTTTAACAACCGGACAAGGGCATGCAGGTGATACGTCGCAAGGGTCGCAAGGGTCACAAGGATCAATTACAACCGGGCAAGGACATGCCGGCGATACTTCTACAAAGTCCATTACTTCATTATCACAACAAGGACTGGGTATTTCAGGTTTTTTGCAAGGATCACAATCTAATCCTGCTGCGGCACCTGTTTCTGTGTTAACTCTAACACTACTTGGCATTGCAAATGGTTTTGGGCATCCGCAATCGGCAATTCTGTCGTCTGTAACAAATTGCACATCATCTTTGACTGAAATAATTTCAATCTCATCGATACAATTTGAGGCAGTATTCGCACTATCCATACAATAACCGGGGCTAGCTATGACTAAAACTCCGAAAGATAATGCAGCTGCGATGTTAAGTCTTCTATTTTTCATTTTATTCCTCCATAAGTAAAAAACTGCAGTCTTAAACAATAAAAACTTTTTTACATATGGGCATTATCTATCCTAGCTGCAAAATCTTTATTACCTTCTTGGATAATTTTAGAGAGTAATATTATTTTACATTACTGTTTTTTATGGCTAAAATTCTTTAAAAACCTTTGGTTGAGGTCTTCCGTGCCCATTTTCCTGAGGACATTTTTTATTCTTCTCTAAATACTTATCCTTTATACAGGATGCTAAAGGAGTAGATAAAAACGGCACTATAACACGTTTGGCAAGGATTGTTGAAATAACAAGAGATCCCAGAAGATCAAATCCTGCAAATACTGTATCTTTGAATTTATCGGTAGTATCAGATATTCTTTGTCTGATTAAAACCTCGCCTTTTCGTGCTATTTCTTCGGGTTTAACCCTTTTAAATACGGCATCTTTAATCTTATTGAAGTTAATTCTCTTTGCTATATGTTTATCAAATACTTTGCGTAATATAGGTTGGAACAGCAATGTAAGTAATACCTGAGAGGTAATCATTAATACCCCGTTTGCCAAATCCAGTGATGCAACAAATTTTCTCTTATCTTCGGGTATTTTTTCATTTGCAAGGCTTTGCTTTACGTAGTAATAACAGCCTACGGCATCTTTAGCAACAATTGAGGCTATGGCAAAACCCGTTACATAGGACTTTTTGTCCGAGTTTCTTATATGTCCTTGTACTATTTTGCTCTGGGCAATAGATCTGATTACATCATTTGGAGTTAACATTTTTTGTTACCCCCTTTCTTTCCCCTACTTATAGAAGGGAAGAAGAAATCCATAAACCTCGGGTAAATCCAGTTTAATACCCAGCAGGTAAACGGCATTATTGCAAGGGTAACAAACATTCCGGTGAATATTTTAAGTCTTTTAAGGTTTGTTATATTTTGGGTAATTTTGCTCTCAATCGCGTTTTCTGCGGCTTTCATAATAAATTCTCCCTTGTATCCTTGAGCTCTCAGACCTTTTACTATTTTTGTAATTTGTTTATTTTTTAATTCGGTTTTCTTTGCGGCTAATATAGTTGCTGCTGCTTCTTTTGTTTTGCCTTTGAGGGAGTTTTTCATAGAGCTTATAAGTACTTTGTCCGGAGGGTTCATTGATAAATCAAATGCAGGACCTAATTTACCGTGGTGAGCAAGTTTGTCAAGGTATTTATTTGCCTGAGTGTTTATTCCTATTTGGGTTAAAACCGCAAGTACGGCTGATATCGGTTGTCTTAAAGCGCTGTAAGTTTTGGTATCTTGGTTCTCCTTAGAGATAGGGTTCCAGGCAATAAAAATGGGTGCAACAAGCGCTGTCCCCAATGCATTGACCAGTATGTTAAAATTTTCGTTGGCTTTTTCTTTTACATTGAAAAAAAATTTTGCCAGTTTATTTTGTATTATTTCGTCTTTTACAAGTTGGTTAATTAGCTTTGTGTTACTGCCGCAAAAGTTGATATGATTATCCCTTCTTATATTAATGCTTTTTGCTTTTACAGGCGGACTATTAAATTTTTCTATACCGTGAAGCATAAGAAACAACCTTTGCAAAAACTACCAAATACAATCCTTACTACATATACTAAAACAAAAATTTTAAAAAAATTGCGTTATTACTTGTTTTCGACATTTTTTGTTAAGAAATGTTAAAAATTTTGATTTCTTATAGGGTAATTTTGAATGAACACCCTTTAATCTCCTTCTCTAACAGCAAAAAAATAATATTGTAAATTTTATTTTTAAAATATAAATTAAGGTCGGAAGAACTCGAAAAGTATTGTTATGAAAGTTCTTTGTATGCTTTTTTGAATTATCGGTTCTCATTTGACAAATCAGCCCGAGTGTTTTTAACTGTAAAAAAGTCAAGGTGACTATATAGGCTAGGATAATACGAGGTTTAATTTTATGATTATTAACAAAAAGTTTAGTTCTTTGTTAAAGTGCTTTTTGCTGGTATGTTTGATGACTATTTTATCTTTTGATTTTAATGTAATGGCGGAAGAAGCGGAACCTGCTATGCTTGAACATTCTGTTCCCGTAAAAACGGTCAAATATACCCCGGCTTCTAAAGACAGGGGGCATATTATTTATATTGATAATGTTCAGGCTATATGGATTATGAAAGATTTAAACGGTTTTTCAAGTGAACAGAGGGCTAAAATTGCAGCACGGAAGTTAAATGATTTTTTAGCGTCAGGTCAAGACCCTAAAGTTATTCGTCCCGTTAAGAATGCTAATGCCACTTATTTAAAAGCCGGTGATGAAATAATAATAACGGTAGATGATGTTAATGCTAAAGCAGTAGGGGTTTCTGTTCATGAATTGGCTTATAGCTGGGCAAATAATACAAGAAAAGCTTTAGGCGCTCCGGCTCTGAAAAAAGATTATCAGGAAATGACAAGGGGCTATTCTTCGAATGTTAACAGCCGCTATATAGGTCATACTATGGTTGGTATGGCATCTTGGTACGGCGGACAGTTTCACGGAAGACGCGCTTCTGACGGCAGCAGATTTAATAAAGAAGAATATACCGCAGCTCACAGAATTTACCCTTTTGGTACTTTGGTTAAAGTTACAAATTTAAAAAATCATAAAACTTGCGTTGTTAAAATTACTGACCGCGGACCTTACGCGCACGGGAGAATTATTGATTTGTCCAAAAAGTCCGCAGAAGATTTAGGTATCCTGAAAAGCGGCGTAGGTAAGGTAAAGCTTGAAGTCGTAGGGTCTTATTAGAGATTTATTTAAAGTATTTTTACTTTAGCAATTTTCTCATTAAAATTGTTTTTATATTAATACGAGCTAAAGAGGAAATATTTTCATGAAACCTTACTATGATTTTGGGGATTCGTATCCTAAGTACACATTTGCGTTAGAAAAATTGAAAATCAAGGCTGCTTTGATTCGTGCAGCCAGAAAGTCAAAAGCCGCTATTATTGCTCTGAATGAGTATGTAACTGATTTAAAATTCGGTTTGCTGTAAAAGCGTCATTGTAAAAAAAAATTTGAAGGATTTGTTAAAAAGCAAATCCTTTTTGTGTTATGAAAATATAAGGACTGAAAAATCGCTGCTTGTAAAATAGTATGTTTGAATTAAAATGGGATTGTATATACTAATAGAGGTTTAAATGTCAAAAGAAGTAATAGAATTTGAAGGAACAATACAAGAGTCTTTGCCTAATGCTATGTTTAAGGTTGTATTAGAAAACGGTCATCAGGTTTTAGCTCATATTTCCGGAAAAATCAGAAAAAACTTTATTAGGATATTACCGGGAGATAAAGTGAAAGTTGAACTTACCCCGTATGACTTAACAAGAGGACGCATAACATATAGATTGAAAGGATAAAAAAATGAAAGTTAGAGCATCAGTTAGACAAATGTGTGAACACTGCAAAGTTATTAAAAGAAAAGGCAGAGTGGCAATTATTTGTGAAAACCCGAAGCATAAACAAAGACAGGGATAGTATTTCACAGTAATTAAGCGGCTGCAAGTATAATTACTTGAAACTTTTTTATGTTTTTTTTATTATTTTATACTATTAGTACAGAAATATTGACAAAGGAGTCAAAATGGCAAGATTAGCAGGGGTTGATTTACCTCGTAATAAAAGAATGATAGTAGCTTTGACCTATATCTACGGAATTGGTCCAAAGATTTCCGCTGATATCTTAAAAGCATGTAATATTAGTGAAGATACAAGATCTGATGATATAACGGAAGATGAAATCAGCAAGTTAAGAACAGAATTAGAAAAATATCATATTGAAGGAGATTTAAGAAGAATGGAGTCTATGAACATAAAAAGACTCAGCGAAATTAACTCTTTCAGAGGAATGCGCCACAGAAGAAAGCTTCCTGTGCGCGGTCAAAGAACTAAGACAAATGCAAGAACCAGACGCGGAAAGAAGACCGGTCCGGTATCTAAAAAGAAATAATAATTTAAGGAGAATATAGAAAGTCATGGCAAAAGTTAAGACTAAAAAGAAAGAAAAAAAGAATGTACTACAAGGTGTAGTGCATATTCAATCTACTTTTAATAATACTATTGTAACATCTACCGATGCACAGGGAAATGCAATAGCATGGGCATCTGCCGGCACCTGCAGCTTTAAAGGCGCAAGAAAAGGTACCCCGTTTGCTGCGCAGTCTGCTGCTGAATCCGTTGCAAAAAAATCAATGGACCAAGGTATGAAAAAAGTAGAAGTTCTTGTTAATGGACCCGGCTCAGGCAGGGAAACAGCGATAAGAGCGCTTCAAGCGGCTGGTTTAGAAATAACGTTGATTAAGGATGTTACACCGATTCCTCATAACGGTTGCAGACCTCCTAAGAAACGCAGAGTTTAGTAAGTAATAAGATAAAGGAGCCCCAAATTGGCTAGATATACAGGACCGACCAATAAATTATTCAGAAATTACGGCGTAAAAGATTTGTCAGCAAAGAAACTTGTTTCTTCTATGACACAATACGCTTCAGGTCAACATGGACAAAACAGAAAGAAAATATCTGAGTACGCACTTCAGTTAAAAGAAAAACAAAAAATCAGATTAACATATTTAGTAAGCGAAAAACAATTTAGCAAGTACTATGAAAAAGCAACTAAAAAACAAGGTGTAACCGGTACTACAATGCTTCAATTTTTGGAAACAAGATTAGATAATGTCTTGTTTAGAGCAGGGTTTTCAATTACCCGCCGCCAATCAAGACAGCTTGTAGGGCATGGACATCTTTTGGTTAACGGGAAAAAAGTAGATATTCCGTCTTTTTTGGTTAAACAGGGTGATGAAGTTGCAGTCAGAGCTAAAAGTTCCGATTTGTTCAAAGGAATTATAGAAACTATAGATCAGGCACAAAGTCCTGCTTGGATGAGTGTTAATGCAGAAACACAAAAAATTAAAATTGAGAGACTTCCCGAGAGAGAAGAAATTGATCCTGAGTTCAAAGAACAATTGATCATTGAGTACTATTCTAAGTAGCACTAGGAGGCGAAAGATAATGGATTTAAAAATTAAATGTATAAATTCTACCACAAGTTCTGACGGTTCAATGTACGGCAAGTTTGTAATGGAACCTTTAGAAAGAGGTTTTGGTACAACAATAGGCAACTCATTAAGAAGAGTTTTGCTCTCAAGCCTTGAAGGCGCAGCTGTCAGTGCGGTCAGAATAGAAGGTGTTACACATGAATATACTTCAATCCCCGGGATTGAAGAAGATGTAATTGATATAATTCTTAATTTAAAGAGTCTGGTTGTTAAATCAGAATTTAAAGAACCTCAAACTTTGAGAATAGATGTAGATAAGTCAGGTCCTATCCTGGCAAGTGATATTCAATTACCTGCAGGTGTGAAGGTTATTAACCCTGATTGGCTTATCGCTACGGTATCAGAAGGCGGAAGTTTTCATGCCGATATTATTATTGAAACAGGCAAAGGCTACGTTACTGCAGAAGCAATGACAGAATTAAACGGAATTGCTTCAATAGATATGCTTCCTATCGATGCATCGTTTATGCCTATTAAAAAAGTCAGCTATTCCGTAGAAAATACACGTGTAGGACAGAATATCGACTACGATAAGTTAACATTGGAAATATGGAGCAACGGAAGTGTTGATGTTTCAACCGCTCTAACCGATGCGTCAAACATACTTATTGAGCACTTTGTTGCAGTAAGCGGTTTTGCGGGCGCTCCTCTTCCTAATTTAGTTTCATCTTCAAACGCAATTATTGAAGATGAAAATCAAGAAGATGACCAGGCTGTAAGTATTACAATCGAAGATTTGGAACTCTCGGTAAGAGCTTACAACTGTTTAAAAAGAGCCAGCATTAATTCAATGGCTGAATTAATGAAGAAATCGGAACATGATTTATTGAATATTAAAAACTTCGGTAAAAAATCTTCTGACGAAGTAATAGAAAAATTACGTGCTTTTGGGTTGGATTTAGCTCCAAATCCTGAAGGTGTCGAATTAGGCGAATAATAAAAAGGACAAATAAAAATGAGACATCAATGTAAAAAACATCAATTAAGCAAACCGCAAGATCAAAGAAAAGCTCTTCTTAGATCTTTGGTATCGTCTTTGATTATGCATGATGAAATAACAACAACAATGGCAAGAGCAAAAGCTTTAAAACCATATGCAGAAAAACTTATTTCCCTTGCTAAAAAAGGCGATTTAGCTGCAAGAAGACAAGCCGTAAGGTTTCTTTTTGACCAGCCGACGAACAGATTGTTAAATCCCGAATCAGGAGAAGTTTTTGAGGTGGATGGAGATATCCCTGAAAAAACCAAACTTGTTGATGAAACGGTTTTAAGAAAATTGTTTGGCGAAATTGCTAAAAAATACGCTGACAGAAACGGCGGTTGCATCAGAATATTCAGAATGCCTCCAAGAAGAGGCGATTCATCTGAAATGGCTTTGATTCAGCTGGTATAACGAATGTATACTTGCAGGTATGCATTAGTTGTAGAATACGTAGGAACAGACTTTCACGGAAGTCAAATACAACCCGATACCAGAACGGTACAGGAAGAAATACAAAAAGCTCTTACTATTTACTTCAAAGCCCCTGTAAAAACGGTTTTCTCAGGAAGAACGGACGCAGGAGTCCACGCTAAGGGACAAGTTTTGCACTTTGACATTAAAAATAACGATGTAGATTCTAATCGCTTTTTATATGCGATAAATTCTATTTTGCCTGACGATATCAGTGTTAGTGAAATTGTTGAAGTAAACAGGTCATTTCATGCACAAAAGTCGGCAGCTTATAGATGGTATCGTTATACGATTGCCAATCGGAAATATAAAAATGCTTTTGATTCGAGAATTTTGCATGAAAGAACAAAGCTTGATATTGATTTGATTAATCAAGCCTTGGACTCCTTAACAGGAGAACATGATTTTTCAAGTTTCTGTTCTTTGAAAACCTCGAATCCGAATAAAGTTTGTAAACTTTATTACGCTAAAGCTCATAAAGACGGCGATTATATCTATATTGATTTAGTAGCAAATCGATTTCTCTACAATATGGTAAGAATTATAGCAGGAATGATTTTAGAAATTGGAAGGAATAAACTTACCCCGCAGTTTGCTTATGAACTTTTAATTTCCAAAAATCGTACAAAGGCTCCTAAAACAGCTTCTGCTAACGCTCTTACTCTGGAATTTGTAGGGTATAAAAATAAAGGCTTTGATAATGTGGTTTTTAACAAAACAACCTTATCTGAGCAATTAAAAGACACACAACATGCTAAAAAATAAGGAGGCATCATGAAAACATATTCAGCCAAGCCTTGTGAAGTAGAAAGAAAATGGTACTTAATCGACGCAGAAGGGCAGATTTTAGGGCGTTTAGCTTCTAAAATCGCTAACATTCTCCGCGGTAAAAATAAACCTGAATTCACTCCTCACATTGATACGGGTGATTTTGTAATTGTAATAAACGCTGATAAAGTTGCAGTTACAGGTAAAAAAGTAACAGATAAAATGTATTATTCCCACTCCGGTTATCCGAGCGGGTTAAAAACAGCATCTTATAAAGAATTAATGGAAAAATTTCCTGCAAGAGCTTTGGAAAAAGCTGTTAAGGGAATGCTTCCACACAATACTTTAGGTGCTGAGCAGTTTAATAAGTTGAAAATTTACGCAGGTTCGGAGCATCCTCATTCAGCTCAGCAACCTGTAGAAATAAAGGAGATATAACTTATGGCAGAAAAAGAATACAGAGCAGTAGGCCGCAGAAAAACTGCCATTGCAATAGCAAGACTATCAAAAGGTAAAGGCAGAGTTTTCATTAACAATAAAACTTTAAAAGCTTATCTTGGCGAAAGACTTACGCTGGAAACAATGATATTTCAGCCTTTAGCTTTAACAGGCAATGAAACAAAATTTGATATCAGAGTAAAAGCTATCGGCGGTGGTGTAAGTGCGCAAGCAGGTGCCATAAGACACGCTATTTCTAAAGCTCTTTTAGAAGTAAGTCCCGAATACAAACAAGTTCTTAAAACAGAAGGTCTTTTGACCCGTGATTCAAGAATTAAGGAAAGAAAAAAATACGGAAGAAAAAAAGCAAGAAAACGCTTCCAATTCTCAAAGAGATAATATTTCAAAATATAAAAAAAAGGATGCTTATGCATCCTTTTTTTTATGGTTCAATGGGGGGATTAACTTGCGAGTTGCTTTTGGTTCTTTTTCATATTAACTACATTTCTGTTGTTCCAGGATAACATTTCGATATAGTCCCAAACCAATTCTTGGGGAAGCGTTTTAGCAGAGGATGTAGCATTGGTGTTTTTATCCTTGTATTCTGAAATTATTCTTCTGTCAAGTTCGTATTGGGCACCTATCATTTTTTAAGTCCTTGTATATATCTCGTATATATATAAAGTATATACAAAGAACTTGATTTCATTTTCTTCCTAAAAGTTTACATAATTTAACATTTCAGTAAAAATTACTTTTTATTATGGAATTCCAGAGCTTTTGTTTTAGGGTTAAAAAACCAGCCTTCTGTTAATTTAAAGACACGAAAGGCTGCGCCTTCGCCATGTTCTTCAACCCAGCGCATATTGTCAAAGCTATCGCTCATACCCTGCCCTCTGCCGTTTGTAACAGCTATATGTCCGGGTAGTCCTTCTTTAGAATAGACAACAATATGCCCTGCCGGTAATGCTCTTAACTCTTCAGGAGTAAGATTTTTACCCGTTTTGGATAGAATCTCTTGGAATTTGTCATTATGTCTTTCGAAATATTTTACGGCATTAGATGCTATACCTAAGGGCATATCCCCGTAGTCTTTTATTACACCTGAAGTAAGCAGCGCATGCTTTGCTCCCGTATAGCAGTTACCTGCTGTTTTGAAATATGCCGCTATTCTTTGGGCATTTTTTGCTAAAATCAAATCTTCATAATCACTGCAGGTTTCAAAATTTATACCTTTTGTTTTTTCCAGCGCATAGGTTTTAAATTTTAGCCCGCTGAATATATGTTTAATTCTGCCTTCAAGCATTATTCTCGAGAAATCACCTATATTTTGGTTATTGGTACTTATTGCACTTAATGCAGGGTCAGCATTAAGTAAATTTCGCATATAATTTTGTCTTATTTTTTGCCCTCCAAGCATTGCTATAAAACCGATTAAACCTATTCCTGTCAGGTTTAAAAATTTTCTTTTTAAAGAAGGTGATTTTAAAACAGTGTTTGTCGCTATAGACGCAGGTTTGATTTTTCCTGCAAAAGCCATATCAGACAAAGTATTATGCGGATATTTATTAGTGTAGGTATTATTTACTCTTTGAATTCTCATTATTAAAAAACCTTCTATTTATGTTTATATTAAATCACAACATATTGGAATTTGCCGGATTTTTGTTAAATATTTTATAAAAATACGGATAGTTAAATATTTTCCTTTATGCTAGAATTACGGACATGATGACTAATACAAAAACTTTGATAGAAGAAGATATACAAGCATTTAATAATTATTTTGATGAGTTTATAGAGAGAGAAACAGCAAATATTAAACCCTTAACATCGGCTATGCAGATATTTAAAGGCAAGCAAATTCGCCCGAGATTAGGTATTTTGATTGCTAAATGTTTTTCTTCTCTTAATGTTAACCATTTTGATTTTTTAATATCCGTGGAGCTTATACATAACGCATCGCTTTGTCATGACGATGTTTTAGACGAAGCTGATTTGAGAAGAAGTCAGGACACTTTTAATAAAATTTTTGGGAATTCCACTGCTATTTTAATGGGAGATTTTCTTTTAACTTTGGCGCTTGCCAAGTTATCTGATATTGATAATAACGAGCTTAATCGTATTTTTTCATACGCAATGAAACAGCTGATACAGGGTGAAATTATGCAAAACCTTAATTTGTATAATCTGCCGACTATTGAACAATATATTGCAAAGTCAAGAGATAAAACCGCTGTATTATTTGAATTGGTAGCAAAAGCATGTACTTTTTATATAAATAATGCTGATGAGCAAACCAAGCAGGCTGTGCAGGATTTTGCCATGTATTTGGGAATATTATTCCAGATTGTTGATGATATCAAAAACTTTAAATCAGACGACGGTAAACCTATTTTAAATGATTTAAGAGAGGGTGTGTTGACTTTGCCGTTGATTTATCTTGCTCAAGATTACCCTCAAATAATGGAAATATTTGATAAAGCTGATATTACAGATGAGGATGTGCTTAACGTCAGAGCATTGCTTGATAAATATAATTCTTTAGATAAGGCTGTTGAGTTTGCAAACGATTATAAATTAAATGCTTTGAAAAATTTGGAGTTTTTCCCCGAGAATGAATATAAAGCGGCACTTGCGGAATTAACGCAAAGCGTTTTTAATCGCATATAGTTTTCAATTGTTCGATTATGTACTGGGGAACGTTACCTTTTAAAAATTTGCCAAGCTTGTGTTTTTTAAGCGCATTTTTAATGCATTCCTGATTTTTGCATATATAGCAAGAGCGTCCAAATTGTTTATTTGCAGGGTTTATAATTATTTCTTCCGTTTGATGGTCTTTTAAAATTCTTATCAGCGCGGTTCTTTCAAATTTTTGTGAACATCCGATGCATTTTCTTACCAAAGAAGGCTCTTTTTTAGAGCCTTCTTTAGCTGTTTGACTTTCGTTGTTATTCTTCTTCATAGTCCTCAACGAGTTCTTCTTCGGTGATTTCTATTTCTGTTTCTTCCTCTTGTTCGGCGTATTTTTGCGGTTCTTGCTCTTCCTGATAGTCTTGCTCATAATAGCCGCTTTCCTCAACTTGGCTTAAAGACTTAATATCAATCTTCCAGCCTGTTAATCTGTGAGCCAGCCTTACGTTTTGTCCGCCCATACCGATAGCTAAGCTTAATTGGTCGTCAGGTACTACAACCAAAGCTTCTTTCGCTTCTTCCGAGTCCTCTAATATATCAACGGAAATGATTTTCGCAGGTGAAAGCGCATTTACAATATATTCAACAGGGTCATCAGAATATCTTATGATATCAATTTTTTCGTTCTTTAATTCACCCACAATAGTTTGAATTCTGCTTCCTCTCGGTCCTATGCAGGCTCCTACAGGGTCAACGTCAGGGTCAGTGCTTGCTACCGCTATTTTTGTTCGGTAGCCCGCTTCTCTTGTGATATTTTTAATTTCTACCAAACCGTCTTCAATTTCAGGCACTTCAAGTTCAAAAAGTTCTTGTACGATTTTAGCGTGAGTCTGAGAAACTATTACCTGCGGAAGTTTCGCTGTTTCTTTTACATCGAGAACATAAACTCTTATTCTGTTTCCGGGCTTATAGTATTCATTTTTCAATTGTTCTTTAGGCGGCATAATAGCTTCTGTTTTGCCAAGATTTACAACAACGTTTCTGTACTCTATTCTCTGAACAATACCTGTCATCAGTGTGTCTTTTTTGCTCATATATTCATCAATGATAATGTTGCGCTCAGCCTCTCTTATCCGTTGGGTAATTACCTGTTTTGCCGCTTGCGCTGCAATCCTGCCGAAGTCTGCCGGGGTTACTTCTATATCAACCACCTTATCTATTGCTGCTTCAGGGTCAATTTTCTTCGCATCCTTAAGTGAGATTTCCAGACTTTCATCCTCTACTTTTTTAACGGTTATCTTTTCTCTGTAAATGCCTATTTCACCTGATTTTTCGTACAAAATAGCTTTTACGTTCGTTGCCATTTTATCCTTAATTTGTTTTTTGTATGCGCTAACCATTGCATCGCACAGAGAACCCAAAATAATATCTTTTGATATTCCTTTTTCTCTTTCAATTTGTTCTACCGCATCCATTAGTGCTGAACCGAATTTAATCATTTTACTCTCCTTTATTCAAAACATAGTTGTGCATTTAGTATATTTTCTTCTTTTATAAGTATTTCTTCTTTTGTTTCTTCCTCTGTAACCAACAACCCCTGATTTTTTTGAAAATCAAGAATTCTGCCGAATATTACTTTGGTCAAATTTTCTTCTCTTAGTTTGAGTTTTACTTTTTTCCCTTTAAATATTGTATATTCTTTGGATGATTTAAGTTTTCTTTCCAAACCCGGACTGCTGACTTCAAGGTTGTATTTAACGGGAATAATTTCGTCTAAAAAATTATCTATTGAGCGGGTAAGGTTTTCGCAATCCTCCAGATTGACCGGATGCTCGTTGTTAAAGATGAATATTCTCAAAAACCATCTGCCGGATTCTTTTTGAAAGTCGATTTCTATAGGTACAAGCCCGTTTTTCATGCAGGCATTCTCAATAACCGGTGTTATCTTTTCCAATATTTCTCTTTTGTTAAGATTTTCTTTGTGCATTTTGACTTTCTTCCTTGGTTGGGAATATTTTAGTATCCTGCGTGCCATCAGACTTTCGGATTATTTTCAAATTTAACGAGCCGTCAAATTCCAAAAAGCACCCAATCCCTAAAAATTGAAGAGAGTGGACGACCACTCTCTTCAAGATATTTTTATAATAGCATTATTGTTTGAATTTGGCAAGAAAAGGTTTTGAGCTTACTAGCAAGGTAGGCTCTACCAAGCAGAGTTTCCTTGGCTAGTTGCATTATTTATAGTCAATCCATATGGTAGTGTTCCATTTATCTCTTTCTGGATTATAATTTATTTCTTTACCTCTAAATACAACACCTATATATTCAAAGAACCTTCTCGTTCTAGGTTGCAACCCTTTTAGTACATTTAATCCATTTATAGATAATTCGGTTTCGTATGGTCCTTGATAGATTCCATTGTGTTTTACCCATACCTTTCTACTCCATATATTAGCGTTATCATAGCAAAAGCCATTTTCTGTTACATAATCAACATAAACTACAACAGGAGTACCAGCCGTATAAATCACCTTATTATCCATTTTAACATCGGTAACCAACTTAAATAATAACTTATCACCTACCGCAATTTCATCATGTGCCGTTGTAATTATTTCAGTAGGCATTATTTTTAAAGGCAATGGTTGAGCTGATGCATAGTTTAGTGTAAAACACATTGTAAGTATTATAAATAGTATTCTTATCATTTTTGCTCCATATAAACTGTAAACACATCTCTATTTGGTTTTATATGAATTTCCTTACCTCTATTTAAGAGTCCTCTTGAAAGGTTTTCATAATAATCTTTGTATCTTGCAGGTTCTCCGTCTGCATAAACATTCCCGTTTAGTTTAATATTACCAGATGATAAATGTTCAATTAGGATACTTGCAGATTTCCCATAAGGTCCATTGTCTTCCAGGTGTGTTACCATTCCCGTGACTATATCACCTTTTTTAAGGTTTTGAGTATCATTTAAGACCTTAAAATCAATATAGTCTCCCTCTTGAATTTCATCTCTACAGGTCGTTATTTCGGAAACGGGGGTTATTTCAACTGCAATTTCTTTTGCAAATGTAACCCCCATTCCAAATATAAGACTTATAGCTAATATGCTATAATTTCTCATTGTTTTGCATTTCTCTGTTCTTTTGCTTTTGCTCAAAACCCTTAATTTTTGCATAGTTTGAGTTTATATAGTTTATATAGTTAACATTATGTACCATTGGACCAGATAAATATTCGGGGTATTTGGTGTATATGTGCTTATACATTTCAAACAATCTTCGACTACCTTTTGGATGAGATAGATACCAATCCCAATATGGTTCATCTAATGTCTTATTTGCAAAAGCTATTGCTGCAACAGGGTTATAACCGGCCTTTACCATATAGTCTATACCAACTAAATCTGCTTTAAATTCATACTTCTTAGGCATCCACTTCATTGCGAAAACTCTAAATGGAGATTCATACGTTTCCATTGAGTGGGCTATTTCATGAGATAGTAAATATGCTAGTTCATCATCATTATCCATTGCAGATAATGAACCGGATAAGACCGTAATATTTCTTGTATATAAGTTAGCCAAAGCGTTTATTACGTTGTCAGTTTTCAAAGTAACAGGAGCTCTGCCTTTTAATTTATTTGCAGATATAATCTTGTTTGCAACCGCTGTAACCTTCTTTTCTTGCACACCTGTTCTTTCCCAAAAATCCTTGTTTGTCACATCATTTTGTACGTATACAGTTGCAGCGTTTGCAGCCAAAGTTGTACACAATAAAGCTAGCAATAACAGTACTTTCTTCATATTTTTATCTCCTTTCGAGGTAATTAACCAGCTACCTCACGTATGTATATTACCACAAATCATTAAGTTGGGGTAATATTAATTGTTTTTAAACCATCTCTCTAAGCTTTTTCAGCTTATCTCTTATTTGTGCCGCTCGCTCAAAGTCCAGAGATTTTGCCGATTTGTGCATATCTTTTTCAAGTTTTTCTATTAACTTAGGCAGGTCTTTGCGCGATATATTATTTTCTACCATTTGCTCCGCTATGACATCTTCTACTTCTCTTACTCCGGAAATCAGTTGAAGCAGGCTGTTTTGAGTATCTTTAATGATTGTTTTTGGGGTTATATTATTTGCCCGATTGTATTTATCCTGAATTTCACGACGGCGCTTTGTTTCATCGTAAGCTTTTTGGATACTGTCTGTTACCCTGTCTGCGTACATAATTACATGCCCGAAAGAATTTCTTGCCGCCCTTCCTATTGTTTGGATAAGGCTTGTTTCACACCTTAAGAACCCTTCTTTATCAGCGTCCATAATAGCAACAAGGCTTACTTCAGGCAGGTCAAGCCCTTCTCGCAGGAGGTTTACACCTATAAGCACATTAAATTCGCCTAATCTTAAATCCCTAAGTATCTCGACACGCTCAAGCGAGGTTATTTCGCTGTGGAGATAGCGGACTTTTACTCCGAGCTGCGCAAAATAATCGGTCAAGTCTTCTGACATCTTTTTGGTAAGGGTTGTTATTAATACTCTTTCGTTACGCTCTGCCCGTATGTTTATTTCATTTAATAAATCATCAACCTGATTTTCTATCGGTCTTATATCTATTTTAGGGTCTAAAAGCCCGGTAGGGCGTATTATTTGCTCAACTATCTGTTGGCTCTGCTCTTTTTCAAAATCCCCGGGAGTTGCCGAAACGTATATTCTTTTGCCGATGCGCTCATAAAATTCTTCAAACTTCAAAGGTCTGTTATCCCTTGCGCAAGGTAACCTGAACCCATACTCAACCAAAGTATCTTTTCTGGCTCTATCGCCATTGTACATGGCTTTTAGCTGAGGGATGGTGGCATGCGATTCGTCTATTATTACCAGAAAACCTTTCGGGAAATATTCAAGCAAAGTAGCCGGCGCACTGCCTATCGGACGGTTTTCAATTATTCTTGAGTAGTTTTCTATGCCGTTACAATAGCCCATTTCTTTTATCATTTCTATATCGTGCATTGTTCTTTGCTGCAGCCTTTGGGCTTCAAGGATTTTATTTTGGCTCTCAAAAAATCTAACCTGTTCGTTCAATTCTTTGTGAATGTCGTTAATTATCCGCTCGGAATCCTCTTCACCCTGTATGTAGTGAACCGCGGGAAATATAACGGTTTCCTCCAAAAAATCACCGACTTCGCCTGTTACGGGGTCTATCATAATAATTTTTTCTATTTCATCTCCGAAAAAATAAAACCTTGTAATTATACTTTCGTATGCGGGCATGATTTCTACAATATCGCCCCTTGCTCGAAATGTTCCCCTCTTCAATTCCACATCGTTACGCTCATATCGGCTTTGGACAAGTTCTTTAAGAAACGCATCACGATTTTTCTCTTGTCCTACCTGCAATTTTATAGAACCTCTAAAGTAGTTTTCAGGCAGCCCTAACCCGTAAATACAACTTACACTTGCCACAACTATAACATCATTCCTTGTGTATAGGCTGCGAGTTGTACTGTGGCGCAGTTTGTCGATTTCGTCGTTTATGGTGGCTGATTTTTCTATATAAACATCGCTTCTTGGTATATAAGCTTCGGGTTGGTAGTAGTCATAATAGCTTATGAAGTATTCTACGGCATTATTCGGGAAAAACTCCCTTAGCTCACCATACAGCTGAGCCGCTAAGGTTTTATTGTGGGCTATTACAAGTGTCGGTTTTTGTATTTCCTGAATTACGTTTGCCATTGTAAACGTTTTGCCCGAACCTGTAACCCCCATAAGAGTTTGAGTTTCGCAGCTGTTATTAATGCCGTTTACTAACGCCTGTATGGCTTTTGGCTGGTCGCCCGAAGGCTTGTATTTTGATTGTAAGTCGAATTTTCTTTCCATGATTAATATCTTATCACCTATATTTACTCATTGCATTAACGGAAGTTTTTAAAAAACCGCTTGCATTTCAACTATGTTTATTTTAGATTATTACTTGAGGTCGCAGACAATTGGTCGAACCGGCAAGAGGTAGTAAGTTTTGAGCTTGTATTCTTGAACGGTTCTTTAAAGAGAAATCGCCAATCGAGGTTTCAAAAGTTAAATTAATAAATTAATTACACTAACTTTTAATTCAATCTCACCTGCCTCAAAGCAGGTTTTTTAATGCCTCGGAACCGGCGGTTTTAATATCACCGGATTTCTGCCTCAAGTTAAACCGAACACAATTACTATGTGGCTATGCCACCCCAAAGAAGGGAGATAAAGACGCAAATGGCAACAAAAGCTCAAAAAAATGAAAAAATCGAACAAATTAAAGAATCTTTTTCAAAAGCAAAAGTTGCAATTGTAAGCAATCCTACAGGATTGAGTGTTGCTGAAATTACCGAATTAAGAAGAGCGCTTCAAAAAGAAGGTTCTGATTATACGGTGTTAAAGAACACACTTGCAATCAAAGCTATTGAAGGCACGGAATTTGAGTGCTTAAAAGATGTTCTTAAAGGACCCAGCGCAATTGCATTTGGTTTTGAAGACCAGGTAGCGCCTGCAAAAGTCCTTGCAAAATTCACAAAAGAATTTGAAAAAGCTGCTGCAAAAGGCGGCGCATTAGATGGCAAATTGTTAAACGAAGCAGAGGTTAAATCCTTGTCATCATTGCCAAGCAAAGAAGAACTTATTGCAAAATTACTCGGAAGTATCAACTCACCCGCATCAGGTATTGTTGGTTGTACAAACGGTGTAATAAGTGCATTGGTTCGTGCTATAGATCAAGTTAGACAACAAAAAAGTGCGTAAGTTAAGAAAGATATAAAGGAGAATTAAAAAATGTCTACAGTTGTTGAAATTTTAGAAAAAATCGAAAAATTAACTCTTATTGAAGCTGCTGAATTAGTAAAAGCTATGGAAGAAAAATTTGGTGTTAGCGCCGCTGCTCCTGTTGCAGTTGCTGCTGCTCCGGCTGCCGCTACAGAAGCTGCTGCTGAAGAAGCTTCAGAAGTTACGGTTGTTTTAGTCAGCGCAGGTGCTAATAAAATCAACGTTCTTAAAGAAGTTAGAACTATCACGGGATTAGGATTAAAAGAAGCTAAAGATTTAGTTGACGGCGCTCCTAAACCAGTTAAAGAATCTGTTAAAAAAGAAGAAGCTGACGCTATCAAAGCTAAATTAGAAGAACTTGGTGCTACGGTTGAATTCAAATAAACACCAAATTAATTTACTTTTACGGTAGTTAATTAATGGTGTTATGAAATTTACGGATAAAAAATACAATTTAATATTTTGATGGTTAAAGTACTCAGGCTAATGCCCGAGTACTTGACTATCATGTTTTTTGAAGTACCATTTATTATGGTATCATGTACGACTTTTACAGTTAAAAAATAATACTATGTGCAACATTATTAGAAGAGGTTTGCAATGACAATAACAGAACATAAACAGAGAATTACTCCGATGGGGATGCCTACAACCAGACTGGATGACCTTCCGGACTTGATTGAAGTTCAGAAGAAATCTTTTGAATGGTTTTTAACAGAGGGTTTGAAGGAAGAATTGCTTTCTTTCTCCCCTATTAAAGACTATACAGGTAAATTGGAGCTTCACTTTTTGCCAAACTACACGTTTGACAATGCAAAATATACAATTGAAGAGGCAAGAATACACGATGCAACTTACGCAAAACAATTAAGAATTATGATGCGTTTGGTAAACCGGGATACCGGTGAAATTAAAGAACAAGAAGTTTACATTGGTGATATACCGACCATGACCGACAAAGGTACGTTTATCGTTAACGGCGCAGAAAGGGTTATAGTTAACCAAATCGTTCGTTCTCCGGGTATCTACTACAAAGTTGAAGTTTCACCTACAGGTAAAAGGCTTTATAATGCCACATTAATTCCTAACAGAGGAGCATGGCTTAAAATAGAAACCGACAGCAATGATGTGATTCACGTTAAGATTGATAAAAACAGAAAAATCTTAGCTTCAACACTCTTAAAAGCGCTTGGCATAAGCACGCAGGAAATGGAATCTTTATTCAGCCACAGTGAATATTTAAGAAAGACTTTAGATAAAGACACAACCGAAACGACTGAAGATGCGTTGATTGAAGTCTATAAGAAATTAAGACCCGGCGACCCTGCCAGCGCTGCAGGCGGTAAATCAATCATCGAAAGCCGTTTCTTTGACGAGAAAAAATATGATATCGGCAAAGTAGGCCGTTATAAAATGAATAAAAAATTAGGTTTGAACGTAGCGGAACATACAAGAACTCTTACTATTCAAGATATTGTTGCCGCTATTGAATACTTAATTAACCTTACTTATGATGAAGGAAATCTTGATGATATTGACCACTTGGGAAACAGGAGAATCCGCTCCGTCGGAGAACTTCTTCAAAACCAATTCAGAATAGGTTTATCAAGATTGGAAAGAATTGTAAAAGAAAGAATGACACTGCAGGATGCAGAAACTCTTACTCCGTACAACCTTTTGAATACGAAACCTTTGGTTGCGGCTTTGAGAGAGTTTTTCGGTTCTTCTCAATTATCACAATTTATGGACCAGACAAATCCTTTGGCGGAACTAACTCACAAAAGAAGAATTTCAGCTTTGGGACCCGGCGGATTATCAAGAGAAAGAGCCGGATTTGCAGTTCGTGATATTCACCCTTCACAATACGGCAGAGTTTGTCCGGTTGAAACACCTGAAGGACCTAACGCGGGTTTGATAGGCAGTTTGGCAACACATGCCCGTGTTAATGATTATGGTTTTATCGAAACGCCTTATTTTCTCTGTGAAAACGGAGTGGTTACGGATGAAGTACGTTATTTAAGCGCCGATGAAGAGGAATCTTTCCGTGTAGCGCCTAATGACATTGAATTAAACCCCGATAAGTCTATTAAGACAGAGTTTGTACCTGTCCGTTATAAATCGGAGTTTACAATGAGTGTCGCAAAACAAGTGGACTATGTAGGTGTTTCTCCTATACAGGTTATTTCGGTAGCTACATCGTTAATTCCGTTTATCGAACATGACGATGCAAACAGAGCTTTGATGGGTTCTAACATGCAGCGTCAAGCCGTTCCGCTTTTAATTACAGAAAGACCCAGAGTTGGTACGGGCTTGGAAAAACGTGCCGCTATGGACTCAGGGATGGTTGTAGTTTCTAAACATGATGGTATCGTTCACAGTGTAAACGGCGAAGAAATAGAAATTGTTGACCAATATAATAAAATACATACTTATCAATTAATGAAATACGTGAGAAGCAATCAGGATACCTGCTTGAACCAAAAGCCTATTGTAAAAACAGGTCAAAAAATTTCAACAGGCGATGCACTTGCGGATGGCGCTTCTACCCATTTGGGCGAACTATCGTTAGGTAAAAACGTAATGATAGCTTACATGCCTTGGGAAGGATATAACTTTGAGGATGCTATTCTTCTAAGTGAACGCTTGGTACATGATGATATATTTACAAGTGTTCACATTGAAAAACTTGAAATAGACGCAAGACAAACCAAGTTAGGACCTGAAGAAATAACAAGAGAAGTTCCTAATGTATCGGAAGAAAGCTTAAGACACTTGGATGAAAGAGGTATTGTTCGTGTTGGTGCTAAAGTCAGCGCTGATGATATTTTGGTTGGTAAGATTACTCCAAAAGGAGAATCCGAACATCCGCCCGAAGAAAAACTTTTAAGAGCAATCTTCGCCGAAAAAGCTAGAGATGTGAGAGATAACTCGCTTAAAGTTCCTCATGGTGAAGGCGGCAGGGTTGTAGACGTAAAAGTATTCGACAGGGAAAAAGGCGATGAACTGCCACCGGGTGCTAATACTGTAGTTAAAGTTTACGTTGCGCAAAAAAGACGTATAAGTGTAGGCGACAAGCTTGCAGGACGCCACGGTAACAAGGGTATTGTTTCCAGAATTCTTCCAAAAGAAGATATGCCGTTCTTGCCTGACGGAACTCCTGTTGATATAGTTCTGAACCCGCTTGGCGTACCTTCCCGTATGAACGTTGGACAAACTTATGAAGCATTGCTCGGTTTGGCAGCGTACTTAAGGGATGAATTCTATGTTGCACCTCCGTTTGATGAAATGTACGGAGAGGAGCAGTCTCGTCATGCAACTACAGAAGAACTTATAAAGGGTATTAAAGAATCCGGAGTTGACTGGGTTAGAGAAGACGGAAAAGTAATTCTTTATGACGGAAGAACCGGTGAATCGTTTGACCAGCCTGTGTCTGTAGGTTTAACTTACATATTAAAGCTTGTTCACTTGGTTGATGATAAAATTCACGCAAGAAGTACCGGACCGTACAGTTTGGTAACACAGCAGCCGTTGGGCGGCAAAGCTCAGTTTGGCGGACAAAGATTCGGAGAGATGGAGGTTTGGGCGCTTGAAGCTTACGGTGCCGCTTACACTCTTCAGGAAATGCTAACAATTAAGTCAGACGATGTTAACGGTAGAAGCAGAGCCTATGAAGCAATCGTTAAAGGCGATAATATCCCTCGTCCCGGTATTCCGGAGTCATTTAAAGTACTCGTTAGAGAGTTACAGTCAATAGGCTTGGATATTACGGTGGCTAAAAAAGGCGGTCAGGAAGTTGACCTGATGAGCGATACAGAGAACTCTAAAAGGTCGACCCCGAAAAGAACGCTTAGCGACATCGATTCAGAGTTGTTGAATATCAACTTCTTTGAAACCCCCGGCACACTTAACGATTAGTTTGATAGACTTAATACCAATTTAAAGGAGAAAAAAATTGTCTACTAGTATTGATTATTTCGATTATATAAAAATAGCGATAGCATCCCCGGAAAGGATTTTAAAATGGTCTTACGGTGAAGTTACAAAACCTGAAACCATTAACTATCGTACATTAAAACCTGAACGTGACGGTTTATTCTGCGAAAGAATTTTCGGACCGTCAAAAGACTGGGAATGCTATTGCGGTAAGTATAAAAGAGTTCGCCATAAAGGTATTATCTGCGAACGCTGCGGTGTTGAAGTTACAGACAGTAAAGTCCGCCGCCACAGACTCGGACATATTGCTCTTGCAGCGCCTGTAAGCCATATTTGGTTTTTAAAAGGTATTCCAAGCTACTTGGGCTTAGTTCTTGATATGACTTTGCGTGATTTGGAACAGGTAATTTATTTTAACGCCTACATTGTTTTAGACCCTGCAGACAGTGAATTCAAAAAATTCCAATTGATTTCTGAAGAAGAGTACGAGGATTTCATACTTGAAAATGAAGAATCCGAACTTAAAGTTGGAATTGGTGCAGAAGCGGTCAAAGAACTTTTATCGGAAATAAGCATATCTGAATTAGTTGAAGACTTGAGAGAGCAGCTGGCTAACTCAGGCAGTTCCGTACAAAAAAGAGCAAAAATTATTAAAAGATTAAGATTATGCGAATCATTAATGGCAAGCGAAACAGACCCGTCGTGGATGATTATGGATGTGCTTCCCGTTATTCCTCCCGATTTAAGACCTATGGTTCAACTTGACGGCGGAAGATTTGCCACCTCTGACCTTAATGACTTATACAGAAGAGTTATCAACAGGAATAACCGTTTACTGAGATTATTGGAAATGGGCGCTCCTGAAATTATCGTGAGAAACGAAAAGAGAATGCTTCAGGAAGCTGTTGATGCTTTGATTGATAACGGCAGAAGAGGCAGAACCGTTGTAGGACCTAATAACAGACCTTTGAAATCATTAAGTAATATTATTGAAGGTAAACAAGGCCGTTTCAGACAAAACCTTTTAGGTAAAAGGGTTGACTATTCAGGCCGTTCCGTTATTGTAGTAGGCCCGCAGCTTCAGCTTCATCAATGCGGTTTGCCTAAAGAAATGGCAATTGAACTGTTTAAACCTTTTGTTATTAATAAGTTGATAGAAAGAGGTTTGGTTCAAAATATCAAATCGGCTAAAAAGAAAATAGAAAGATCTGAAAACGTAGTTTGGGATATCCTGGAAGAAGTAATTGACGGACACCCTGTATTATTAAACCGTGCTCCAACGCTTCACAGACTAGGTATTCAAGCTTTTGAACCTGTTTTGGTAGAAGGACGGGCTATTCAACTTCATCCGCTTGTATGTTCTGCGTTTAACGCTGACTTTGACGGAGACCAGATGGCTGTTCACGTTCCTCTGTCAATAGAAGCCCAAACCGAAGCAAGAATGTTAATGCTTGCTACAAATAATATATTGGCTCCTGCTACCGGCAGACCTATTATTACACCATCTCAGGATATGGTATTGGGTATGTATTACCTTACTTTGATTGAAGATGAAAAAGAAAAACCAAAATATAATTTTAGTAACTTTAAAGATGCCTTAACTGCGCATGATGCAGGTGTGGTTGGTTTACATACTAAGATTTTAGTGAGAGATGAAAATAATAAAAAAATTGAAACAACTGTCGGCAGGATTTTATTCAACGAAGTTGTTCGCGACGCAGTATTAAATTCATAGAAGATAGAGGTAATAATAAATGACAACTACAATAAAAGGAAAACAAAAAAAGACAATGCCTTTTATTAACAAAATAGTTAATAAAAAAGCGTTAAATAACCTCCTTGCACAGGTATATCTTGAACTTGGCGGCGCTAAAACTGCTTATTTGGCTAACTCTTTAAAAAACCTAGGGTTTAGGTATGCAACTAAAGGCGGTACCACTATTTCCATTCAGGATTTAGACGTACCCGAAGTAAAAAAACAAATGTTAAAATCAGCGGAAGAAGAGATTGAAAAAGCAACAATCCGTTTCTTAAAAGGAGAAATAACCGAAGTAGAAAGGTATACAAAAGTTATTGATACCTGGAGTGAAACAACCGCCAAATTAACGGATGAAGTTGTAAAGAACTTTTCCCGTACAAACCCTGTTTATATGATGGCATTCTCCGGCGCGAGAGGTAACGTATCTCAGGTTTCTCAGCTGGTTGGTATGCGTGGTTTGATGGCAGATGCACAAGGTAAAATTATCGACTTACCTATCAAATCTAACTTTAAAGAAGGGTTAAGCGTAACCGAATATATTATTTCAAGCTACGGAGCAAGGAAAGGTCTGGTTGATACCGCCCTTAAAACTGCTGACTCGGGTTACTTGACAAGAAGACTTGTTGACGTTGCTCAAGACGTAATTATCAGAGAAAAAGATTGCGGTACTTCAAACGGTATTGAAATGGCTTCAATCTCTGATGGTGAGAGTATTGTTGTAACTTTGGAAGAAAGACTTTTAGGTCGTACTTTGGCAAAAGATATAGTTGATGCTGACGGCAATGTTATTCTTTCCGCTAACCAGCCTTTAAACAGAGAAGATGTAAAAAAGGTAAGCGAATATAAAATTGAAAAAGCGTTAGTGCGTTCTCCATTGACTTGTGAATTGGAATTTGGCGCTTGCCAGTTATGCTATGGCTGGTCTTTAACTACCAATAAACCCGTAGATATCGGAGAAGCAATAGGTATTATTGCAGCCCAAAGTATTGGTGAGCCCGGTACACAACTTACCATGAGAACCTTCCACACAGGCGGTGTATTTAAAGGTGCTGCTGCTATGCGTCAAATAAATTCCGAATTTGAAGGCAAAGTAACTTCCAAAGTGGCTACACGTGATATGAGAACCCGCCACGGTGATGTAGTACAAGTTACAACCAAAGCTGTGGATTTAAAAATTGAAGATAAATCAGGCAAAGTTCATGCAATCAAACTTCCTTACGGAGCTACTCTTTTCGTAAATGAAGGCGATAAAATTAAAAAGGGTACTATTATTGCTGAATTTGAGCCTACAATGAGCCAAGGTGATGGCGCTCGTCTTACGGAAAAAGCAACAAAAGATATTACTTCCGATTTAAGCGGAGAAATTGTCTTTGACGGTTTCAGCGTTGATGAAAAACGTGACAGACAAGGCAATATCTCAAGAACTGCCAACAAAAGCGGTACGATTTGGGTACTTTCGGGTGATGTTTATAATTTACCCGGCGGCTCTAAAATCCTTGTCGACGATGCCAAAGAAGTTAAAAAGGGCGATGTTTTGGCTGAAACTACTACAATCTCAGAACATGGCGGCGAGGTTCGTATAGGTAATAACATTGAAATTGAACAAATATCTGCCAAAGGCAATACAATTAAAAAGATTGTAAGCGGCAAAGAATTAACCATTGTAATTGCTTCAATTACCCCAAAGAACGCCGTTTTAGAAACAACCAAGAAAGAAACCTTGTGGCATGTTACAAAAACAGGTGAAAAATATATTATCAAATCACCTGAAGATATTATCGTTGAGAACGGTATGATTATCGCAGAACTTATTGACGATAGAAATATTGTAACTACGAGCGGTGAAATTCGCTATGACGGTATTGAGGTTGACGAAAATCAGATTATAACTAATCCGGGAAGAGTTGTATTTGTTCCTGAGGAAGTTCAGCAAATAAACAAAGATGTGAATTTAAAAATGGTTCAATCAGGTACGTACGTGAAATCAGGTACTGAGATTGTTAAAGATATTTATGCTCATATCGACGGTATTGTTGAGTTCAAGGAATACAACGAAGTTATCCATGAAATTGTTATTCGTCCCGGTGATATGCATACCATTGATACTTTAAATAATTTAAAAGTTGACGATGGTGAAGTTGTTGAAGCCGGTCAGGAAGTTGCTAAAGGTGTCAAGGCAAAGGTAAAAAGCATAGTATGTATTTTATCTAATGAAGCTGATGACAATACTCTTGATATAGAAGACGAAGACTTGGAAATCGAAGAAGAAACAGAAATTCCCGATAGAAATATTGATATAATTCTTCGTCCTATTCAGGAATTTGAAATCGGACCAAGAGAAGTTTCAATTAAATTTAATTCTACTGACAGTCAAATTGATATTGTACCTGTTACGCAGCTTCAATACAGAGATGGCAGCCGTATCAGAAATGTAGAAGGCGCATGTCTTACAAGAACAAGTTTAGTTCTTACTATGCAAGGCTACTTAAATCACCTAAAAGGATTGGTAGAACTGGATAAAGACACAGACAATTTGAAGGTTGTGGTCTTGGAAAACCTTATTATCAGAAGAGAAATTGATTCTACTTCAGGTAATGCGGGTGCAATGCAAACAGAACTTCTTGTGGAAGACGGACAACACATTAAACCTAAGACACCTGTATCAAAAACTCAGGTATTAGCTATTAATGAAGGTGTTGTAAAAGTTAAAAAGAAAGAAGATGCAAGAAGACTTCTTGTTATATCAAACAAGAATAAAACAACAGTTCCTGTTAAATCAAAACTTTCGGTAAAAGAAGGCACCCTTGTGAAGGCTGACCAAATTATTACCGAAAGCGGGGAAAAAGCTCCTGTATCAGGTCAAATATTGAAATCAACTAAAAGTGAAGTTGTAATAAGAAACGGACGTCCTTGTTTGATAAGCCCGGCAACTCAGCTTTTGGTAGAACAGCATGGTTTGGTACTGCGCGGTGATTTACTTGCAACGTTGGTGTTTGAAAGACAAAAAACAGGCGATATCGTACAGGGTCTTCCTAGGGTAGAAGAGCTTCTTGAAGCCAGAAAACCTAAAGAAAGCGCTATTTTGGCGGAAGATGACGGAACTGTTGAAATTGAATACGAAGAAGGCGCTCCGCGTTTATTCTTCGTAACAGAAAACGGAAGAAGTGAAATTAAGTATACGATTGATTCAAGCATTATTGTTTCGGATAAGCAAAAAGTTGCTAAAGGTAAGGCTTTAACAAGCGGTCCTTTAAATCCCCATGATATTGTAAGATTAAACGGAACTGAAGCAGTACAACAATATCTGGTTGATGAGGTACAAAGGGTATATCGTTCACAAGGTGTTGATATTGCCGATAAACATATTGAAGTTATTGTTCGTCAGATGACCAGAAAAGTTAAGATTGATGATGCAGGTGATACCCAATTAATGCCCGGTGAATTGGCTGAATCTTATAACGTTCAGGTTCAAAACGAACAAGTTACAGCCGAAGGTAAAGCTCTAGCTCAATTTAGCCCTGTATTGCTTGGTATTACAAAAGCCAGCTTGAATACGGAAAGCTTCATTTCGGCAGCTTCATTCCAGGAAACAACAAGAATATTAACAGAAGTAGCTGTAGAAGGTAAAAAAGACCAGCTAAGAGGTTTGAAAGAAAACGTTATTATCGGTCGTTTGATTCCTGCAGGTACGGGTTACTACCACTTACAAAATGCTTCTGAAGAAAAAGAAGAAGCTATGAGAAAAGCAGCAAGAGCTAACATAAGAAAGCCTTCTGCCATTCTTGAAGAAATCGAAGGAATGTTCGGAGCCCCGGAACTTCAAGTTTTGGACGACGAAGACGAAATTTAATCGTTTAACAATGTGATGTGCATCAGCACAAAGCCGACTTTATTAAAGTCGGCTTTTTTTATTAAAAAAGTTTTATATTGATAAATAGTTGTGAGAATAGATATTTTTATTTAAAAGTATTTCCGCTGTTTTGTAGATTTCCACTTCTTCAGCATTATCTTTGTTGTAAGAAATATCTTCAAGCTCACCAAACTCACTCATAATATTGTACAAATTCAAGTAAAGCTCATCTACGCTTGTAACGGCTTTTTTATCCTCTATCATTCTGTTAATTCTGGTTAATTTAGAGTCAAATCCGTCGACTATGGCGCTGTCTAAGCCGCAGCCCATAGCCAAAACTCCGAATACAAGATTTATAAGAGGTCTGTTTTCTTTTGGGCAACCGTTCGAAACATTTGACAATCCTATGGTAGTTTGAACCTGAGGGTCAAACGATTCTTTAAACATTCTGATTGCATTAAGCGCTTCTAAAGCTTGTGATTGATCAACTGCTACAGGCAGCACCAACGGGTCTAAAAAGATTTTTTCGTTCTCAATACCTGATTCTGCGGTTTTTTCGATAATTTCAAAAGCTATTTCAAGTCTTGCATCGGCTTCTTTCGGAATACCTGTTGCATCGCTCAAAGTCAGTGCAATTAAATTAGAGCCGAATTCCCGAGCAAGCGGCAAAAGAGCATCTTGTCTTGTTTTGTCTGCGCTTATGCTGTTTATGATACAATCGGAAGCATTTTTAACCGATTTAAGCCCTGCTTTCATTTCTTCGGGATTAGTTGTGTCAAAAGATATAGGTAAATCCGTCATTTCTCTTACTGTATTTGTAAGCCATAACATCATACCTTGAGTTTTTCTTGCAGGACCTATATTAAGGTCAATCCAATCTATGTTATTATCAAGCATTTTTTGGATATAACCTTTAATATAATTGCTGTCTTTAGCTTCAATTGCTTCCTTTGTTCTTTTTGAAATTATGTGTATGTTTTCTCCGATTAATTTCATTCTCTGATTCCCTTTTGTAATTTGTATAATCTAAGTGTATTTGACATTAGTGTAGCGATGGTCATAGGTCCGACGCCGCCTGGTACAGGAGTGATTGCAGATGCTTTTTGTTGAACTTTTTCAAAATCCACATCCCCGGTAAGTTTGCCGTCTTCATTTCGGTTCATTCCCACATCTACGATTATTACGCCCTCTTTTATCCAGCCGTCGTCTATAAAATTAGCTTTGCCGACGGCGCTTATCAAAATATCCGCATGTCTTGTAAAAGCCGTAATATCTCTGGTTCTTGAGTGACAAATTGTAACTGTGGCATTTTCTTTCTCCAAAAGTGATGCCATAGGTCTGCCTACGATGTTAGAGCGTCCTATTACAACGGCAGATTTGCCTTCAATTTCGATATCATAGGATTTTAAAAGCTTGATAATACCCAGCGGAGTGCAGGGGATGGCATAAGGTTTAGCGCCGGCAGATAACCATCCTGCATTTATCGGGCTGAAACCATCCACATCCTTTTCAGGCGGAATAAGATTAAGTATACTTTGTGTGTTCAAATGCGCGCTCAAGGGCAGCTGCACTAAAACAGCGTTGATATCGGGATTTTGGCATAGTTTGTTTATTTCGGCTTCCAGCTTTTCTTGCGATATGTCCGCGTCAAGAGCGATTATTTCTGATTTTATACCGATTTCCCGTGCTTTGATATTCTTTCTGTTTACATAAATTCTGCTTGCGCTGTTGTCCCCCACTATGACGACCGCAAGCGACGGAGCATAGTTTTTGATGCTGATTTCGTTTTTCAAATCAAGCATAATTTTTTCTGACAGTGCTTTACCACTCAAAATTTTAGCCATTTTCATACCCCATTATAGGAAGGTTCAGACGTAGAATTATGTCGTTTACTTCCTTGTTAAATTTATTAGAATACTTTCTTGTTCCGTTAAGTTCCAAGGCTTCGTCGTAATTGAGGTTACCCAAGACTTTAAGCCCGTAGTGATTTAGTTTTGCGGAAATATTTTCCGTTATATTGCCTTTTACCATGTTTAAAACAACACCAAGCTGACCTTCCGCATATTTTTCGGAAGATTCCTGAATTCTGTAAGCAAGGTTTACGGATTCTTCCGTAGGTCTTGTTACTATTAAAGTAGAGTCAATCTGGTAATCTACAAGCTGCTGCAGGTATTTTAAATCGTACTCACAGTCAAAAAGTACAAAATCATATCTGTCGAATAACTTTAGAAGAGCATTGTTCATTTGTGCTGTAACCGGGCAGCGGCAATCTTTTGAAGGCGAAAGCCAGGTTACGAGCAAATCGGTATTCTCTTCGAGCGGGAATATAATATCTTCCAAAGCCCATTCAATATATTCCTGTTTTGTCATTTGACTCGGGATACCCGTCTTGTATTCATGTTTGCCGCTTCTTATACCGTAAACGGTCTGTCTTATATCTTTGTTGTAAGTATGTCCGAATTCTGTCGTTAAATCATTATCTACAACAAGAAACAAGCTGTTAGGGTATTTGAGCCTTAGGTTAAACAATAAGGCTTTTGTCAAAGTTGTTTTGCCGCTTCCGCTTTTGCCTGTAAGAGCTATAGATACCGTCATTAAAATTTTTCCTCATATTTATTTCTAAAATGTTCAGACAAATGCCTTAAGTATTCCATTACTTTTTGGGCATTTTCGACACTTAAACTGCCTGTTCCGCAAGACGGAGTGAAGATACTTGCTTTTAATATTTTTTCTTCCGATATGCCTTTATTAACAAGCAAATCCTTGGCATTCTCATAAATTGCGATTAAATCTTCCGATTTTGCATTTTTCAGCGCTTCAACATCCAATGAGGGAACTACGCCCCAAGCTATAATTCCGCCTTTATGAAGGAATTTTTCCAAATCTTTTGAAAAGAGCGAAAAATTTTGCGAATAAAAATAAGCATCAAAATTAATGATATCTACTCCGCAATTCAAAACCATAGCCCAGTCTGTTTTTCCGCAGCAATGTATACCCGCAATAACATCAAACTCCTTTAATACATTTACTATTTCTGATATTACGCTTATGATATCTTCTTTTGAAACCGTAATATAAGCGCTGGTAGCGAATTGTGACATTGTAGGCTCGTCTATAAAAATTACAGGCTGCGTGTCAGGGTTAGCTTTTCTGAATTCATTAACCTGCCATAAAGCTTTTAACGTAAGAGTTTTCACCAGAATATCCCTGAAAGTTTCATCGTAAAAACAGCATCTTTTTTCCTCATCAAGAAGACTTGTGCCAAGAGTAAACGGTCCTATAATTTGTCCTTTTACAAAGGGCGGTTTGGTTTCTTTTACTTTTTGCAGGAATAACTCCATTGAAGAATAATAATCTCTGCTGATAGCATATTTTTCGAGTAAATCAAGCTCTTTTTCATTTACAATGGTTTCATAATCCGCATAGAATTCTTCCAATTTTTCGAAAAATTCATCCGATTGTGTTGCAGCAATATTTTTCAAATTTTCCTTTATTACACCGGGGAAATTTTCTGTGTATTGAACAAGCATATCTTCATTTGCACAATAGTTAGATAATTGGGGGCAGACAGGCATTTGAGGGATATTTGCAAAAACGCACTCAATAGCCTCTTCGATATTTTTATGAGGAAAGCTTCCTATAGCAGTGGCTAAAAAACTAATATTCTCTTTCAATAAAAATTACCTCATAGTAGAATGTTCATGATTAATCTTATCATTAAAATATTGGCAAAGGAATTTTATTAACATGAAAAATCAATCGTTGGCAGAATATATCTCTACTTTAAGAGAACAAAAAGGCTATTCCCAATTGGGATTGGCTAATGCTGCAAATATTGATTTATCTGCTCTTGAAGAGGTTGAATCAGGGCAGTTGCTTTTTTTACCGACAGTAGTAAGACAAAAACTCGCTAAGGCTCTTAAAGTTGAACCGAGGAATATAAAAAAATATGAGAGAAATTTTGAAGATAAAAAAGTAAGCGATAATTATTTAAAGATGATAAAAGACAATATATTGCAAGGTGAACTTGAAGGTAATATTTGTCCTGAATGCGGTTCGGAGTTAATATGCAGGGTAGCTGAACTTTATGATTTAGAAGATAGGCTCGTAAAACATCCCAAAGCGCATTGTTCCAAATGTTCTTTCCAAATAAAATAAGGAGTCTGATATGACAAGAAAAGACGAATTAGAAGCGAAAGTATCTCTCGAAAAACTTGATGAATTGGTTGAAGATATTCTTACAAACGGTGTTGCAGGCGGCGACCCTAATTTCAGGAGTATTGTTTTTTCAGGCTTATCTAAAACTAAAAACCCCATTCTGCTTTATAAAATGGAGAAAACCCTTTTTGATAAAAAAGCAAAAGATTTAAAAAAGACAATTATTGTCGGCATATTTTTGCAGCAGGAATTTTTCCAGCCGATACTTGAATATGGTGAGTTTATGTTATCCAACTGCGGCAATCTTGATGTGAATTGTGAACACTCCGAATCTTTATTGCTTGTTATTGATACGCTTTTGGTTTTAAATGATAGAGGCAGGCTTGCTGAATTTGATACGGCTTTTGAGATGTTATTGATTTTAGAAGGTATGTCCAACGAAAGTACTGTTTTGGGTAGCAAAATAAGGCAGAGAATACAGCATATAGATATGAATGCTCTGAAAAAGAAATATGAGAAATTTTGAGACAGAATTAAAACATAAAGTTGATAACCTGGAAGATTTAAGTTTGATTTATACTCCCGGAGTAGGTGCCAGCTGTAAACAGATAGAGGCTGATTCTGCGTTTGTGAATACTTTGACTAACCGTAAAAACTCTGTTGCCGTTATATTTGATGCGCTTAAATGTCCTTATAGTTTTATTCCTCACGCAGAAGCCGTATGCGCAATCTTAAAAAAAGTTGCTGATATTGATGCATATCCCCTTTTGTCAACAGGGTATGATATTAATGCGCTTGTAAGGAATTTAGAGCCGTCTTTTGGCGGGTTTTATGTATTTTCAAACACAAAAGTCGTTGATTTTTCCAAAGTTATAGTTCAGGAAAATCTTGACGGATATGAATTTGAAGCTGTTGTTGAAAATGCCCGTACCATGAAACAGGAGCTTGAATCTTTTAAAGTTGAGTCTTTTAGCGCCTGCTCTTCGGATACTTTAGCTTCACATGCGCTTAATTTAAGGGCTTCTTTGAACGGAGTAATTCAGGTTAAAAATAATTTTAAACTTCTTAGTATAAAAGAAATGAGTGAAAAATTTTCTAAAGAAAATTTAGATAAAATAGCTGAGCAAATCAGAAAAACCCCGCAAGCCGTTTGGGAGCTTACCTCAAAAAAACATACCGTAGGTATTATTACGGACGGGAGCGCTACTTTGGGCTTTGGTAATACAGGTGCTGCCTGCGCTTTACCCGTTATGGAAGGCAAAGCTGCTTTGTTTAAAACATTAGGTGATATTGATGCTTTTTCTCTTTGTTTGAAAACCCAGGATGTTGATGAAATAGTTAAAATTTCTACCGCAATTTCGTATTCCTTCGGCAGTATTAATTTAGAAGATATTAATGCCCCCAGATGTTTTGAGATTGAAGAAAAACTTATCGAAAAATGTAATATCCCCGTGTTTCATGACGACCAGCATGGAACCGCTATTGTGGTTTTAGCGGCATTTTTAGCTGCCTGTGATGCTTTGGGAAAAGATTATAAACAGGTTAAAGTAGTCATGTCAGGCGCCGGAGCAGCTGCTGTTGCTGTTGCTAAACTGCTGCTCAAAGCAGGGGTGAAAAATCTTGTTTTATCGGATAAATACGGTGTTATTCATAAGAACAGAACAGAAAATATGAATAAATACCTTGTCAAAATGGCACAAGTTACTAATCTTCAAAATGAAGAGGGTACTTTAAAAGATGTGATTAAGGGAGCGGATTTTTTAATAGGGCTTTCTGCGGGCAACATTGTTGATGAAGATATGGTCAAGTCTATGAATGAAAATCCTGTTGTGTTTGCTTTGGCAAACCCTGTTCCTGAAATAATGCCCGATATAGCTCTTGAAGCAGGCGCTGCTATAGTTGCAACGGGCAGGAGTGATTTCCCTAACCAAATTAATAACTCTTTGGCATTCCCCGGCGTAATCAAAGGTGTTCTGGAAAAACATGTCAAAGTAATAACAGAGGATTTGAAAGTGGCTTGCGCAAAAGCTATTTATGATTATACAAAAGAGCTTGGAATAAGTGAGTTGAATATCCTTCCTAACGCTCTTGATAAAGAAGTCGTAGCTAGAATTGCAAATGCTATACACGGGGAAGTTTAGCAGCTAAGCGGCTGAGAGGGGTTTTAGACAATAAAACGTCTTTGCGAGGACGAACGTAGTGAGGACGCGGCAATCCACCAACACTGGATTGCTTCGCTGACGCTCGCAAAGACAGCTATTTAAAGCCTCTCAACCTCTAAGCTTCCGAGCTTCAAACCAGCCTTATTACCCTACCAAGTTGTAACCTCATGCAGATAGTCCATATTGCCGCGCTCAATGACCCAACGTGCACAACCTAATCCTTCTATGCTGCTTCCAATGTTATCAGGACCTGTGCAGGAATTTTGGTGATACATATAATCCCCGGGAGTATGATAACCTCCCCAAGGTATAAAACCACGTTTAGTCATAGAAAAAGCAAATACATCTTTTCCGAATTGATTTGGTCCTTTCAGTCCGTTTATATCTACAAAAAGCCTAAAACAAGAAGGTTGTCCATCTGAATAAAAGGAGCCTGTACACTGTCCTGATGGTCTGTCTGACATTATATTTACACCTGAAACGAGTGTAAATTTATACCATGTGTTATCAGAATTAATATTTATGTAAGGTTTCTCGTTTAATAGTTTTATTCCATCGGCTGCACATCCTCCGGCAGTCAATTTACAATTTTGTGATGTTTTAAGGTATGGAAGCATTTTGTCCCAAGTTACACTATAATTACTATAAGAGAATCCCCACGTTTCAGGTTGTCCGTTCTCTATCTCAGCCAATTTGAATGCTTGTTGCAATGTAGAGTACGTTTCTTTTAATTTGGAAACAGTAACTCTTTCTTCCCAAGCTTGCATAATGCCTGGAATAGTTACCATTGCAAGAATTCCGATAACCATTAGTGTTATCAATACTTCCGCTAATGTAAATGCTGTGATTTGATTTGTATTTTCCATGTAGTTAATTCTAACAGTTTTTCACCTGTAAATACAAGTTTATTGCGGATATTTCTACTATGGGATACAAACTTATCATGGTTGATGTATAATTTTCATTATGATAATAAGAGCATTTAAAAAACTAGCAGAAGATATACACGCTATTTATGAAAAAGACCCTGCAGCCACCAACCTGATTGAGGTGGTTTTGTGTTATCCCGGTTTGCATGCTCTTATTTTGCACAGGATAGCCCACAAACTGTATTATTGGAAAATCCCTGTTATTCCAAGACTGCTTTCTCATTTTACAAGATTTTTGACGGGAATAGAAATTCATCCCGGTGCAGCTATAGGAAGAAGATTTTTTATAGACCACGGAATGGGAGTGGTAATAGGTGAAACAACAGTTATAGGCGATGACGTCTTGATGTATCAGGAAGTTACACTTGGCGGTACAGGCAAAGAGACAGGCAAACGCCACCCGACTGTCGGCAATTGTGTTGTACTAGGCGCAGGAGCAAAAGTTTTGGGTAATATTACTATCGGCGAAAACGTCAGAGTAGGCGCTGGCTCTGTGGTTATAGATGATGTGCCGCCTGATTCTACGGTCGTCGGTATTCCCGCCCGTATTGTTGTTCAGCAGGTTGAGCATGAAGGTCAGCTTATGCACAACAGGATTCCTGACCCTGTACAATGTTCTTTGAACCGTATGAAATATGAGATACAGGATTTGAGAGAAGCATTATCAAAATTAACGGAACAAAATTAATTTAAATTAGATTTTTCACTTTAAATAAGAGTTTTTTTATGTTTAAATCTTTGTATTGAAGATACTAATAAGGAAGTAAAATATGCAAAAACAGGTAAATATAGGATTGTTAGGTCTTGGAACAGTAGGCGGCGGTGTATTCAAAGTTTTAAAAGATAATAAAGCCATTAATATTAAAAAAATAGCTGTTAAAGATAAAACGCAAGTTCAGCAAATCTCCGGGTTGAACCCTGATTTACTGACAGAAGATGCAAAAGTTATAGTGATAGACCCTGAAATAGATATTATTGTAGAAGTAATAGGCGGGGTTTCACCTGCATTTGAATTTGTAAAAATAGCCTTGGAATCCGGGAAACATGTGGTTACTGCAAATAAAGAACTTATTGCTAAAAAAGGCGAAGAACTTTTTGAAATTGCAAAATCTAACAATGCCCTTTTATTGTTTGAAGCTGCGGTCGGCGGCGGAATCCCTCTGATTATGCCGATGAAAATGAGCTTGTCTGCGAACAAATATGAAAAACTTGCAGGAATTTTAAACGGAACAACTAACTATATTTTGACAAAAATGGATCAGGAAGGCGCTGATTATGAAAGTGTTCTGAAAGAAGCACAGGAACTTGGTTATGCGGAAGCTGACCCTACAGGTGATGTTCAGGGGTTTGATACCGCTTACAAAATTGCTATTTTGGCTTCCATTGCGTTTAAAAAACGCATTAATCAGGAAGATATTTACAGAGAAGGTATTGATGAGCTTACGCCGATTGAATTTGCTTATGCTGATGAATTCGGTTACAAAATCAAGCTTATAGCGCTTGCTCAGGAAGCAGGCAGCAAACTGGACGTAAGGGTGCATCCGATGTTAGTGTCTAAAAACCACCCGCTTGCCCATATCAACGGAGTAACAAATTCGCTTGTAATTAACGCCCAGCCTGTAAATCAGGTGATGTTTACCGGACCCGGTGCGGGCGAAATGCCTACGGCAAGTTCTGTTTGTGCCGATGTTTTGGCAATAGTTTCAGAGATTCATACAACTAATAATCTTTTGCCTTTGATGAAATGCACGCACTCTCAAAAAGCCGAAATAATTGATATTGAAAATTCTTCTAATAAATATTTTATCAGAATTGATGCCAAAGATACCCCGGGGGTTATCGGTAATATCGGCACAATCTGTGCTAAACACGACATAAACCTTGTGAAAATCGTCCAAAAAGGCGTACTTGAAAACGGGCTTGCCAATATTGTGATTTTAACGGGCGAATGTGTTGAAAAAGATTTGAATACCGCACTTGAAGAACTTGCCAAAACACAATCAATAGCACAAGTGCATAAAGTGATAAGAGTTATGGAGCTGTAATGATGCCTAAGTGTGAAAAATATACCGGATTGATAAACAGATATGCGGAATTTTTGCCCGTATCTGATAAAACCCCTGTAATTACATTGAATGAAGGAAATACTCCGTTTATTCATGCCAAAAACTTGGCTAAAGCACTTGGCGTAGACGCAGATATATATTTGAAATTCGACGGTGCTAACCCTACAGGCAGCTTCAAAGACCGCGGTATGACTATGGCAGTTTCAAAAGCCGTTGAAGAAGGTGCAACCGCCATTGTTTGTGCCAGTACAGGCAACACAAGCGCTGCAGCTGCTGCTTACGGCGCAAAGGCAGGACTTAAGACCTTCGTTATTATTCCTGACGGATATATTGCACTTGGCAAACTTTCTCAAGCAATGATGTACGGGGCAGAAGTTGTTGCTATTAAAGGCAATTTTGATGAAGCCTTGGAGATAGTAAGAGAACTTTCTGAAAAATACCCTATAAAGCTTGTCAATTCGGTCAACCCTTACAGAATAGAGGGTCAAAAGACAGCCGCTTTTGAAATATGTGATGTACTTGGTAAAGCCCCTGATTATTTGTGTATTCCCGTTGGTAATGCAGGTAATATAACAGCTTATTGGAAAGGTTTTTGCGAATACTTTGATAAAGGTATAGTTGCAAATAAGCCCAGGATGTTTGGTTTTGAGGCGGAAGGTGCTGCTGCAATAGTCAAAGGCGAGAGAATTATGAAGCCTGAAACAATTGCTACCGCTATAAGAATAGGTAATCCTGCAAGCTGGGAGCAGGCAGTAGCCGCAAGTGTCAATTCTAACGGACAGATTGATTATGTAACCGATGAAGAAATTATAGAAGCCTACAGAACTATGGCACGTACTGAAGGTATATTGGCAGAGCCTGCCAGTGCCGCCTCTGTTGCAGGTTTGTTAAAGGCACATAAACAAGGCAAAATCGAAAAAGGCTCCATTATTGCTTGTGTACTTACAGGTAACGGGTTAAAAGACCCGGATTCTGCTATTAAATATTCTAATACCCCGGTTAAAAAAGCTTCTTCTGACGTTGATGAAATAGCAAAGATTTTAGAATTTTAAACCCACTGCGCTAAGATAGAACAAAGTTCTTCGTCTGTGGATGCGTTTTTAATAACGTGGATTGTGGTGTTATCTGTTATTTGCACTTTAGAAACAATGTTATTGCCGTACTTAACTTCTTTTTTATAAGTTAAATCCAGTTTTTTTAATTTTTTTGAACTGCGAAATTCTATCGGCAAAGCCTCAAAAGCCCAAAGAATATAATTGGAGTTATTGACGTGCTGATTAACGTCAATATCATCGTATCTTACATGAAAAGTTTTTTCTGCAGAAAGTTCTGTTATGGCAGGTATTTTAGTGTATTTAAGGTCATCCTCTCTTTTTTCTAAAGGAGCCATTTGAGGGAAAGCCGTTTGAGGATTTACCATTGATTTGGTATTTATGTCGATAAGCCCCCAAGTGCTGTTTACTCTGCCTATAACATCATTTTCCCCATCTTTGATTGCAAAATCCCTGTAAGCAAATAATCTGTTTGCACCCCTTGGTTCTGTTTCTATTTTTAGTCCTAAAATATTTTGAGGATAATTACTGAACTCCATTGTGTATTTTAGAAGGAACCATGCATAACCGCGCCTTGTGATGTCATCATACCCAAAGCCTATGGTGTCGGCATTCTTTGCCGCTATATCTTCCAGGTATTCAAATAACACCGAGGGTTTTAGTACCATTTGCGTGTCTATTTCATGGTATTTAATTTCATAATTTTTTGAAAACATAAGTTAATATTAACACAAAACTCTTTTTGTGAATTATAATAAATCTTGGAGATGGGAAAATTATGCGGATTTTAGTAGTAAGATACAGATTTATAGGCGATACAATTTTAACGGTTCCTTTCCTGAGAAATTTAAGAAGGGCATACCCTTATGCCAAGATTGATATGCTTGTAGGTCCGGTATCGGGTGAACTGCTCGAGGGGTGTCCTTATCTGGATAATTTAATTTACTTTGACACGACAAAAAAGCACCGGTATGAAAATTCCAAACCAAGAAAAAAATCCTTCTTCAGATATGTAAAATTGCTTCAAACAGAGCGTTATGATAAGGCTTATGTCTTGAAGCGTTCTCTGTCCAGCGCGCTTTTGGTTTCTATGGCGGGAATTAAGGAAAGAGTGGGGTTTGATACCGAAAAAAGAAGTTTTTTACTAACTAAAAAGGTGCCTTACGACAAAAATAAACATGAAGTGGAGTCGTTTCTTGACGTATTAAGAGCCGACGGTATTGAGGTTAAAGACGATTATCTTGAAGCATGGCTTAACCCTATGGACGTTGCGCAGATGAATGAATTATTCCAATCGTTTAATTTAGGCGATAAGAAAAAAGTTATGGTTCATGCGACAAGCGGTAATACAAAAAAACAGTGGGACAAGCAGTATTTTGCCCAAGTTATAGAGTATTTGTCCAACGTAAAAGAGGCACAAGTCTTTTATGCAGGCGCCCAAAGCGATAACAAAATTTATGATGAAATCCATTCCCTTATTGAAACGGATTTACAGGTGAAGCCGATAAACCTTTGCGGTAAGCTTTCCTTGACTGAAAGCGCCGTTGCTATAGCAAGTATGGACCTGCTTTTTGGTAACGACTCGGGAAATCTCCACGTAGCAGGAGCTTTAGGAATTCCTACCATTGGTATTTACGGTCCTATGGACTATAAAAAATGGAAGGTCTGGTCGGATAAGACCCTTCCGCTTTACACCAATCTTGATTGTTACCCTTGCAATTTGAGATTTGAATGCAAAAATAATTACGGCTGTCTTAGTGAAATAACCCCCGAAATGGCGATAGATGCCATAGAAAAGCAATTAAGCGTTTGATGAGGCGGGAATATGATTGATAATTTATTTCATAACATGAGTTTTTATGAAGCAGGTATGCTGATATGTTTCGGGGCAAGCTGGCCTATGGCTGTCTATAAGACTTATAAGGCGAAATCAGTAGAAGGCAAAAGTATGAGATTTTTGCTGCTTGTTCTTACGGGGTATGTTTTTGGCATTGTACACAAATTTTTGTATAATTTTGATGCTGTTCTTTTCATATATTTTTTTAATGCTACACTTGTTGTTATAGATATGATTTTGTATATTTACTATAGATTTTTTTACAAAAGAGAGGTCATAAATGTTTAATTTTAAAAAGAAAGCCCCAAAATTTAATAAACTTGATATTCTTATAGCGGTTATTGTTTTACTGTTTGTTGCCGGAGTTGTTTCCGTAAAGCTTGGAGTATTCAAAACCTCTTCAAATATAATTACGGGCGAAAAACCAGTTATGTTTACGGTTGTAACAAGAACTTATGACGTTACTTCTACAGAGCCTATTATTTCAAAGGGTGATAAGTCTTTTATTACAATAAGAAACGTACCTTATACAGAGCTTGAAGTCGTTGATGTTAAGCGTGAGAGTATTAAAGAAATGTTCTTTAACTATGACAGACCGGAAGTTCCCTATCTTTATGATAATTTAGCTTATCCTGCAAAGTACTACTATACTGTTGTGTTAAAAGATAATGCAACTATTACAAAGGACGGAGCTGTTATCGGCGGAAATAAGATTAAAATCGGTTTGCCTGTTGATATAGAAGGATCTAACTATCGTTTTTCAGGCAATGTATCAGATGTGAAAGTAATTGAAGAAGAAAAATAATTATGAGCCAATCATATATAGTAAATCTTTTTAGGAAGTTAAATCTTGACGATAAGGCCGTTAATTCTTTTTTTAACAATAGTTTTTTAGCCCGAATCTTGTCATCATTGTCAGTTTTGGTAAGAAAAATCCCTTTTATAAAAGAAAATTACAAAACATCGTTTATCGCTAAAAATATTGATAATTTTTATTTTGTGGTATTGGCGGCGCTGCTTTTTTCGTTGACGTTTGCCCCAACGTTTCTTTTTGGTGTTTTATTGGTATTGTTAATTGCAATTTCTGTATTTAAGATGCTTTTAAATTTTGAAAAATTCGACATAAGCGTGGTGCATGTGCCTGTCATATTATTTTTGGCATTGCTTGCCGTAAGCTGCGCTTTTTCTTCATTATTTATACCGAGTTTCAAAGGTCTGGCAAAAATGATTATGTATATATGCGGATATTTTTCCGTTTTTGACTACTTACGTGAAAATCCCAAAAGAATTTTCACGGTTATTATGCTGGTCGCTATTTCTGCTTCGGCAGAGGTTTTGCTCGTATGGAAACAATATATTGCAGGGGTTGAACCTTTAGCAAGCTGGCAGGATACATCCAACGTAAACCCCGAAAATTTAATGAACCGTGTTTACGGTACGCTAAAGCCCTATAACCCCAATTTGCTTGCAGGTTATCTGCTGGCATCGGTTCCTTTTATTGCAGCTTCTTCGCTTTTGTTGGTTATTAAAAAGCATTTAAAAGCTGGGCTTATGTTTTTATTGTTTACGCTGTTAGGGCTTGGGGCTATCGTATTAACAGGCTGCAGGGCAGGCTACCTGGCTATATTGGCATCTTTTGTGTTCGGATTTATTGTATTATTCAAATCCTATGCGAAAAACCCTGAAATAAAAAAGCGAATAATAATCGGCGCGGTAGTTTTAGCCCTCATCGGGCTGTTTGTTGTGCTTTCTAACTCCTCGCTTATGCATAGAATTTCTTCAATCTTTACCTTCAGGGGCGACAGCAGTAATTCTTACAGAATGAATGTTTATGCTTCCACCTTTAAAATGTTTTTGGACAACTTTTGGATAGGGGTTGGACCCGGGAATACAACGTTTCGATTGATGTACGGACTGTATATGGTAACGGGGTTTGATGCTTTGGGCGCTTACAACATTTATCTTGAAATGGCGGCAGAGTCAGGAATTTTTGCACCGTTTCTTTTCTTATGGGCTGTATTGCTTGCATTTGCTAAGGCTTTGAAGAATGCGTTTTTATCAACTTCTTTGAGTGTTAAGATTATGGTTTTTACCGCTGCTCTGGCAATATTTTCAATGCTTATACACGGGCTTTTTGATACCATTTGGTACAGGCCTCAGGTTCAAATTTTATTTTGGCTGTCGCTTGCGATTTTAAGCGTCTTTACAAAGAAGGTGTACACCGATGTCTAAGAACATTCTTGTTATAAATTTCGGCGGGCTTGGTGATGAAATCCTGTTTTTTCCTACGCTAAAGTCCATAAAAGAAACCTATCCTGATTGTAAAATAACTTTGGCGATAGAGCCAAGAAGCAAAGCCTGTAAAGATTTAACCTCTTATATTGACGAAGTCATTTGTGTTGACATCAAGTCAAAATACAAATACGTCGAGATTATAAAGTTTTTGCTGAAAGTCTGGCAATCTAAGTTTGATGTAGTATTTTCTTCCGGCTCTTCAATTTTAGTAAGTGTGCTTTTGGCGTTGAGTTTGATTAAAGAGCGATACGGTTTTCACAGTGGACTTTTGAGTAATATTTTACTTACCAAAACCGCAAAGATAAATAAGAATCAGTATGCCGCAAATATGTACCATGATTTGGTTAAAATAGTTAACCCGGCGGCGCGGTGTACCTTGCCTGAAATAAATACGCTTTCCTCTGATTTTAAGGTTAAGTCGGATAAGCCTGTTGTGCTTATACATCCCGGTGTAAGTCTGATGAGCGTTCGCAAAAACATCATGAAATTTTGGGATGAAAAACGCTGGGCTGAATTGATTGATAAGATTTTGTACGATAACAATCATACGGTAGTGTTGGCGGGCGGACCTGACGATAAAGAAACCGTTGAGAAAATAACTTCCTTTATGTCGAATGATACAGAAGATTTTAAAAACTGCTACGGCAAGACCAAAGACATCTCAGACTTGGTTTCACTGATATCAAATGCAGCTGTAATGGTGTGTGCGGACAGCGCGCCTTTGCATATGGCGGTGGCTTTAGACACCCCTGTTGTTGCAATTTTCGGTCCCACTGATGACAAAATCCTTTTGCCTGAAAAAGATAATATTATAGTGGCGGTGAATGACGAATGCGAATGCCGCCCGTGCTTGTGGGCGAAAAGGCAAGTTTCTTGCGATGAAAGAAACTGTCTGGATATAAAGGTCGACAATGTGTTTGAGCAAGTACAAAGGTTGCTGCCCCGATGAAAAAGTTGATTTTGGCGTCTGCTTCACCCCGAAGAAGAGAGTTGATGAAAGAAGCCGGTTTGGAATTTGAAATAATCAAGTCTGATTTTGAGGAAAATCTTGAAGATGATGTTTTTTATTATGAAAAGATAGAGGCGCTTGCCCTTGGCAAGGCAAAAGATGTTGCCGCCAAAACGGAAAAAGATGCTTTGGTGATAGCTGCTGATACAGTGGTTGTTTTGCACGGCAAAATTCTGACAAAACCGCAAGACAAGTCTGATGCTTATAATATGATAGCTGCTTTGAGCGGAGATATTCATCAGGTGGTAACAGCTGTTGCGGTTATAGATGTTTTAAGCGGCAAAACAGTTGTCGAATCAACCACCACTAATGTCGAATTTAAAAAAATCCCACCTGCTAAGATTGAAGAATATGTTAATACGGATGAGCCTTATGACAAGGCGGGGGCTTATGCTATTCAGGGGTTAGCTTCGGTTTTTGTCAAAAATGTCGACGGCTGCCATAAGAATGTGGTAGGACTTTCGACAGATACACTTTTGAAGGTGTTAAACGACTTTTAATATCAAACCGTCTTTGCGGTGCCGGAGGTAAACAGGTAAAGAGCGTAAGAGTTGATCGCTGTCATTTCGAGCGTAATGCAGTGGAGTGTGACAATCCAGTGCTTCAAGTGTCGTTTTGCAAGCTTTTGTCTGGATTGTTTCAGACAATATGTAAATAATATATACAAAATTAATTTTTCTTAAAATATCATCTTATTAATCTTGTAATTGAATATAATATTAGATATTATTGTAGAATAAAAATAGCCCACATGGCTAAGGTAAAAAATAATATTACATTATTTATACCAATTAATATGACAGTTACTATAAAAGGAAAAATAGAATGAGAGTTAACCAGACCGCATTTTTTAATGCTAATCAAAGTTTGCAAACAAAAACTTCCGAAAACAGATTATTAACTAAGTTAAATAATCAATACGATTCTTTTAATTCAAAAACAACGCCAAAACAGATTTCTTTTGGGATTGAACCCGTTACTACAGGGCTGGGAATACTGATATGGGAGCTGATTTGTGCTGCAGCGATTTCACTTGCTATCTGTGCAGCAGGTGTGGCTTTGGTAGGCGGCGGTGTATACGCTGTGCTTGCAATCAGTGACTGGGTTGATAATAAAAGAAAAGCCAAGGCAGAAGCGCTAAAAATACAAATGCTGAATGATAAAAAAGCCAAAGTTGATGCTAATAACGGTCAAATTTCTTCTAAAGAAGCGGAAAAAGAATACATAAACGAACTGGAAAAAGTTACAATTCCTGCCAACGGCACAGGTCAAGAAGTAGGTTTAAACCAAGTTATAGGCAACGAGCTTTTAAAATTAGGCTTGGCAAGAAATCTGTTGTTACCGCTGTTGCAGGTAATGGACGGTGATTCAAGCGCGCATGATATGCTGCCTAACGGAATATGTTTCTTTGGTCCGAGAGGAACAGGCAAAAGCTTTATTGCTACAGCCCTGGCTGGACATTATGTAGAAAAAGGCGGTTGTTTTAAAGAACTAGAGTTTGTTAAAGATACCGAAAAAGATATAGCAACAATGGAAAAAATGTTTGGCGATGCGCAAAAAAGGTTTGAAAAATCAGGTAAAACACAATACACTATAATCCTTTTAGATGAAGCAGATAAAAATGCCAGAAAAGAAGGTATGGAATTTCATGACCCCGTGAGAAACGCAAAATTATTGAAACTTGTGAATAATTGCAAAGACAGGGGAGTAATATTTATCTCTACATCAAACAAGTTGTCATATATTACCCCTGATTTATTGCGCAACGGCAGGGCTGATATGCGTATCCCCATAGGTTCGGTTGATATTTGCGATTTTGCCGATATGGTTAATTTTTATATAAAACAATCAAATAAAACAACTGATGAACTAGATTATGCAGTTATAACAGAAGCATTTAAAAATAAAAAATTAGCCTATAAACCGGAAGATATTAATCAAGCTGTTACAATGGCAACTAGAAATATCAGAAAAGGATATTTAAGTACGGAAAAATTGCTAAAATCAATTCAGGCTCAGGATATTATATTTGATGAAGCGGTGCAAAAACAGTTTGATGACGAGAAAATAATGGCAAGAAAATTTGGCGGTCTTAATACAAATGCAAGATACTCAGATGAAGACGTTGTTAACCAAGAGGGCTAGATGATATGATAATTAAATTAAATCAGATTAATACAAATACCTGCGATAAAAAAATTGATAGTATAAATCCCAGCAGGTCTAATGTTACTTTTGCAAACAAGCCCCTGCCCCCTGCTGAAACTGCCCGGCCTGCTGCAACTATGGGAATAGGCGGCAAAATAGCATTAGCAGCAGGTACTCTATTGGGAGCAGTTTTGCTTATTAAAAACCGCCAAAAAATATCAAATGCAGCCAGAAAAGTATATTACAGGTTTAAGGGAATAGAAACAATAAAGGATGAGGCAGGTAAACTTGTTCCTAAAGAAACTTTTGTACCTGAGTTTCTTAGAAAAATGAATAAAATCCCCGGAATGTCAAAGCTTTGGGATGAGATAGGAACTCTTGATGATAGAATATATGCCAAGTTTGAGAATAACAGGCATTTTGATATGGATTATTGCAGAGATGTGTACAGATTAAACATTATGATTCCTGCTGAAAAGTTAAGGTATGTACGAGCATTAAAAAATCCTCAAGAATTTGCAGATGTTATAGAGCTTTGTAAAAAGTCAGATTTTCGTCCGTCTAATGGTGTAATGATTTACGGTAAAAATCAAGAAGAAAAGAAAAAATTATTAGATTACTTCATATCAGAAGCAAAAAAACAAGATGTAGTAGTAGAACATATATCTACCAAAGGTGTTACAGAACAAGACCAACAAATAGGTGGGATTATATCTGATGCTTTTGCAAATGCAAAGCAAAGGTATCAGGAGCAGCAAAAATTGACCCTTATAGTAATGGAGGACGTGGATGATGTCTTTAAAAAAGACGGCTCGGTAATTGGCGGAGTATGGAATACGCGCACAAACCACTGCGGAGAGAGAGGCATTTTTACCCTGACAACCGCCCAGGATATCAATACTCTTGATCAATCTGCTATCAGAGGCGGAAGAATTGATTTTAAGTTCAATATAGACGAAGCTTTAATCAAGCAGGCAGAAACCGATAAGTTAAAAAATGTAAAATAATATGTTTGAAATAGCAAATTTGTATATATTTCATTTTAATATGACAGTAATATATGGTTTAGAGTCATGATATTAAAAACTAATATAAATATCTATAATCGCAATACCAGAGCTAATAATATAAATCACAGCAGGTCTAATGTTACTTTTGCAAACAAGCCCCTGCCACCTGCTGAAACTGCCCGGCCTGCTGCAACTATGGGAATAGGCGGCAAAATAGCATTAGCAGCAGGTACTCTATTGGGAGCAGTTTTGCTTATTAAAAACCGCCAAAAAATATCAAATGCAGCCAGAAAAGTATATTACAGGTTTAAAGGAATAGAAACAATAAAGGATGAAGCAGGTAAACTTGTTCCTAAAGAAACTTTTGTACCCGAGTTTCTTAGAAAAATGAATGAAATCCCGGGGATGTCAAAGCTTTGGGATGAGATAGGAGCTCTCGATGATAGAATATATGCCAAGTTTGAGAATAACAGGCATTTTGATTTAGATTATTGCAGGGATGTGTACAGATTAAACATTATGATTCCTGCTGAAAAGTTAAAATATGTAAGAGCATTAAAAAATCCCGAAAAATTTACTGATGTTATTGAGATTTGCAAAAAGTCAGATTTTTGTCCAGCTAACGGTGTAATGATTTATGGTAGAAATCAAGAAGAAAAGAAAAAATTATTAGACTATTTTATATCAGAAGCGAAAAAACAAGATATAGTGGTTGAACATATATCTACTAAAGATAAAAAAATAGGAGAAACCATCTCTGATGCTTTTGAAAATGGAGAAAAACGCTACCGGGAGCAGCAAAAATTGACCCTTATAGTAATGGAGGATGTGGATTTCATTTTAAAAGAAAATGGTCCAACTACAAGAGGAATATGGAATACCCGTACACATCACTGCGGTGATGATCGTGGTATTTTTACTTTGACAACTGCTCAAGATATCAATACTCTTGATAAATCTTGTACCAGAACAGGAAGAATTGATTTTAAGTTCAATATAGACGAAGCTTTAATCAAGCAGGCAGAAACCGACAGGTTAACAAATGTAAAACCTATAAATAGTTAGAAGAGAAGGTTATGTATATTACTCCGGTACGAATTAATTCTATTAATATTAATAAAAATAACATTAGCGGTAATGGCAATAATAATACTGCTATTGCCTCACAATCTTGCCCCAACAATGAAATTAACCGGCTGTCTTTTACTTCCCGGAGTTTTGACCCGATTTTTGCGCCTGTCAGATATATCAGGGTTTTGATTGACAGTTGCAGCGATAAAACCAAAAAACTGTTAAAAAGCCAAATTGAATACGACCGGGAAAGGATATTTGAAGACAATTGCTATCAACTTTCAAGACAAGAGATAAAGCAGCTCTATGAAAATGAATTAGATAGGGTCAGAACACCAAATATGAACGATCAAGAAGTAGGTTTGAATAAAATAGCAGGTAATAATCTTTTAAAACTGGGGCTGATCAGGAATGTATTATTGCCTTTATTACAGGCGATGGATGGAGATTTAAGCGCACATTGCAGTCTGCCTAACGGAATTTGCTTCTTTGGACCTAAAGGTACCGGCAAAACATTTTTAGCTAAAGCGCTGGGTGAACATTATGAATCTAAAGGCGGACATTTTGCAGAACTTAAATTCACAGGCAATGATGAAAAAGATATCACAAATATGCAGCAAGTTTTTGCAGAAGCGGAACAAAGGTACAGAGAATCCGGCAATAAAAAATACACAATAGTATTTTTGGATGAAATTGATAAGACGGCTGCAAGCACGGACTCGGCTAATGCCCACCTCATAAGAACGGCAAGATTACTGGGAATGGTTAATAATTGTAAGGATAAGGGTGTAATTTTCTTATCCACGGCAAATGAGTTATCCTCAGCTTCAAAAGATTTGCTGAGAAACGGAAGAACTGATTTAAGAATTCCTGTGGGCGCTGTCGAGCTTTTTGATTTGGCAGATATGATTAACCACTATATTAAAAAATCAGGTGTAAAAACAGAAGCAAAAACTAAAAAAATTGACTATAATGCAATTATAGAAGGTGTCAGGGTCAGCGGCTTGGCATATAAACCCGAGATGGTTGAAGCTGTTGTGAATAAGGCATTAGCAAAAGCAAAAGACTATGAGGGATTCAATAACCTTGTTTTTGCAAGCGCTATTTTATCCTCCGGGCTAAAATTAACTGACAAAGAACAAGAAAATCTTAAAAAAGACGAAGAACTGGCAAGGAAATTGGGCGGTCTTAATGATAATGCCAGATATATCGGTGAAAATACCCCTCTTCTTGAGTATTACAGAACAGATAGGAATTATAAAAGCAAACCTGATTCTATGTTTTTTACAGAAGACAGCTCTTCCGGAGGCGACTTTATAATGCCTTAGAGCGGGTTTTGCATTCTATTATATATAATTCTGTATGCTAATTTTTATCGGACAGCAATTTATCAGCCAAAGCTGTATCGAGTTTTCTGTATATTTTAGGCTTCATGGATTTCAGAATTTCAGAAGCATATTGCAGTTCTTTTGTCCAAACGCAGTATTTAGACATAAATTTATCTGCTGTTTTTGCATTTCCGTCCAGTTGAAGCGTTATTATTTCTGTAAGCATATTTTTTACTGCTTCAGGAAAAACTTCTTTATTTATTGATAGTTTTCCGTTTTCTTCAAAATTTATTGCCCCGTATTCTTTTAGGTAGTTAAATTGAGCTACCGCCCTAAGTCTATGGGCTTGTGCTTTTGAAGGTTCTTCCTGCGGCATCAGGTCTGCTGCCCATGTGAAATAAATTTCATCAAGCTGTTTAGGTGTATATTTGCCGATTTCTGTGAAATACTTGCTCATTAATATGCCGCCCAAGTCGGCTTTTGCTTCTTCTATCGCATCGCCCCAGCTGCCTAAAGATGATTTTTTATCCAGCCCGTCTTTTGTTTTCATAGGTCCCAAGGAGTGGGTAAGTTCATGAGCAATGGTAAATAAATGGTCTGCTTCGTTTGAGTACAGGTTTCTTTGTGATTGTTCTACCAGTTGGGTTAAAAACTGTTCCCTCACAACAGGGTCGTAGCTTTTTCTGATATCGCGGTGGAATACGTTGCGGCTTCCATGTCCGCGTTTTACGGATAATTTGTCAGAGTTGGGAAGGTTTTGCGCTACTGTCATCCCCGGGCGAGAAGTTCTGCTATCACCTGCCAGCATAACCAAATCAACATCCACGAGCGTTTGTTTAACTGCTTCTTGTGCATTTTCGCCGTCGGTAGATTGTTTGTAGGTTTCAGATAACGGCATAAATTTAGAAAAATCTTTAAGATGATTTTTGTAATCAGCAAGCTCTGCGCCGGCTTTTTGGTCAACAATACCTATCCTTATACCCAGCATGTCTTTTGAATGCCCCTCTATATTATTCTTAAGAAGCATATTTTGAAGGGCTTTGTCCTCTAATATTTTGCCTGTAAATTGGTCATCGTAAGATTCCCTTGTGATGGTTAACTCTAACGGCGAGTCAGAAAGTTTTGTCCAGGCAACATCGGCTTTGTAGCCATCTTCAGGGTCAAGCGAGGTAAGGGCTTTTGCCTGCAATTTAAGATATGCTGTGAATCCCTCGTGGGTAGATGTTTTCGCTGCTTCTAAAAGTTCTTTTGCAATTTCTTCAAATTCTTCTTTATACGTTGTTTGGTAGGGAATAGCTACGAATTTATTGCCTTCTTTTTTTACCACGGTGTTACTTGATAAAATATCAGATGCTTCATTAATATTGTCTTTCAGATATTGTGCAACTTCTTCGGGAGTTGCATTCGAAGGGTAAAAATTCTTTCCGTCAGCCAGTTTTTCACCTTTGATTAAGAAGTTTGTTTCTTTTCTTTCATCCTGAATTCCGTTAAATATTTTATATACTTCAAGAGTTTTTTGAGCGGGTTTATTACCCTCGTTAGCTTTCTTGGTAAGCTCTTCAATGAATTTTGTACCCTTTTCGTGTTCTTGTTTCATAAATACTTTATTTAAGATATGCCCCGCCTTAACAAGGTGCTTGAGGGCTTGTTGGTCGCCTTCTTTCAGGTTATTATATTGCTCCAGGGGGTTTAGAATAATTGTTCTTACTTCTTCGTTTAAAATTTTATCAAGCTTTTCTTCTGTTAAGTTAGGTACAACTTGAGTTTGGGTTTGGATTTGATGTTTCATAAAAGCACTCCAGGTGGTATTATCAAGGGTTTTATCAGATGGCAATTTATCAGGCTGTTTAGACTTTTCGGGTGCGTTTTGAGCAGAAAAATTTGGTGTTTTAGCTATTTTGTTAAAATTGTTACATCTTATTTCCATTACAAAGTTTCCTTACTGTCTTTTTTGGTATATTCTTATAATACAGCTGAAAGTAAAAATTTGCCGAATATATGAACAATAATAACAATAATTTACAAAATTTGATAAATATAATAAATACTTTGCGTTCTCCGGGCGGTTGCCGGTGGGATAGAGAGCAAACCCATACTTCGCTCAAGCAGAATTTTATTGAAGAAACTTATGAAGCTTTAGATGCAATCGATGAAAATGATATGAAAGCATTGCAGGAAGAATTGGGTGATGTTTTGTTGCAGGTTGTTTTGCATTCCCAAATTGCTAAAGAGGGCGGGTATTTTAACATTGAAGATGTTGCACAGGGAATAAGCGAAAAACTTATCAGAAGGCATCCGCATGTTTTCGGCGATACAAAGGTAACTTCTACCAAAGATATAATTGACAACTGGGAAGTTATAAAAAAGGAAGAAAAACCCGAGCGCAAGTCTGTTTTAGATGGAATCCCCTTTTCTCTGCCGGCGCTTATGTGTGCTTACAAACTAAGCAAAAAAGCTGTTAAAGCAGGTTTTGAGTGGCCAAATTTGAACAGTCTGTATCAATGTATTGAGAGTGAATTTGAAGAGTTTAAATCTGCTGTTGTAAAAGATGATAAAGAAAATCAGGAAGAAGAAATCGGCGATATTTTGTTTGCTATGGTCAATCTTGCAAGATGGCACAAGATTAATCCTGAATTGGCGCTTGCAAAAGCCAATAAAAAATTTGCAAAAAGATTCAGGCAGATGGAGAGCCTTGCCGATAAACCGCTTCAAGAGTATTCTTTTGAAGAATTTGACAGTTTATGGAACAATGCAAAAGAGAGTTTAAAAACGAAATAATATGAGTTATACTTTGCCGTTAAAGACTTTTAAATCATCAATAAGACCTGTAAATACGGGGAAAATTCGCACCCCTGAGGTTTGCTCGTTACCTTTTATCTCGTCGGAGAAAGGTAATACGAAGCCTCTTTTTGCGCTTGAAGTTTTGATGAATTTGCCCAAGAATTATTCGCCTGTATTAAGGGATTACCGGTGTGATTTGTTATCTGATATGGTAAAATGGGCGGTTAAAGCGGAAAAAGTCAACTCTGATTTTTTGGCGCTTAAATTTAATATAGAAGACGAAGCCCAAATCCCTAAAGCAAAAAAACTTTTTGAAGAAATATTAAGGCTTACAAAAAAAGAACTCATAGTTACAGGCGCTAACAAAAAAGAACTTGATGCAATATTGCTACCTGAACTTATAGCTATAGCAGACAGAGATTGTATTTTTGGCATAGCGGAGCAAGACAATTACAGAGAGATTTCAAAGCCTTTAAAAAACACTAATCACTATATAATCGGCAGAACGCCGATAGATATAAACCTTGCAAAAGAGCTGAATATCTTAATAAACGAAGAAGGTATAAGCAGGGATAGAATACTGATTGACCCTAATATGGGGGCTTTGGGATATGGTTTGGATTACGGCTACAGTATCATAGAACGGACAAAATTAGCGGGGCTTGACGGTGATGAAACTTTGAATATGCCTGTGATAGTATTTGCCGGCGAAGAGTCCTGGAAGTCTAAAGAAGCCCGCAGCGACGATTTTTCACCGAGCTATGGCGGTTTAAAAGATCGTGCCGTAGCTTGGGAAGCTGCTACGGCTTCCGCTGTTATGAATGCAGGTGCTGATATTCTCGTATTATGGCACCCTGAAGTAATAGAAGCTTTGAAAGTATTTACGGGAGAGAATTAATGGCATTATCAGGTATTCAAATTTTTAAATTTCTTCCCGGCGGTAAAAAAACACCCGAAGCAAACTGCAAAGAATGCGGCTGCTCAACTTGTATGGCATTTGCAATGAAGCTTGCAAAGAATGATATAAATATGAACCTTTGCCCGCATTTAGACGAAGAGTTAAAAGCCTTATTTGCTTCTGAAAACAGGAAACCGCAGCAAGCCGTAACATTCGGTCATTCTCCAAATGAGCTTATAATGGGCGATGAAAATGTAATGTTTCGCCACGATAAAACTTTTGTTAATCAAACTGTTTTTGCAATGAAGCTTAACAGCGCAGATATCGAATTTGATAAGAAATTAGCTGATATACAAAAATTTTCAATAGACAGAGTGGGAGAAACTTTTAATGTTGATGCCGTTGCACTGTTTGACGGCGGCAAAAATTTTAAACAAACAGCGCTTGCCGTTGCAGCTTTAGAAATCCCTCTGATTTTAATTACAGATAATTATGAAAATATGGTGGAGGTCTTGGATGATACTACCGTTAAAAATCCTCTTATATATTTGAAAGATGCAGCCACAGAACAGCTTACGAAGTTACATAAAGAATATTCCTGCCCTGTTGTTGTAAATGCTTCAACCTTCGAGAACCTTGCCGAAGCTTCTGCAAATCTGCTCGAAAAAGGCGTTAAGGAGATAGTTTTATCACTTCATCAGGAGATTGACAGCAGTATTATTGAACCTTTGACAATGATTAGGCGCAGTGCAATCGAAAAAAAATATGAACCTTTAGGCTTTCCCGTGATGATAGAATTTAATACTACGGGGAATATTGCGCTTGATACGGTTAAAGCATCGGCTTTAGTCTGTAAATATACCGGGCTTTTGATATTTGACGAGTTTGACAGAGCTTTGATGACAACGTTGATTACTTTGAGGCAAAATATTTATACCGACCCCCAAAAACCTTTGCAGGTAGAGCCAAAATTATATGAAATCAATGAACCGCAGCCTAATTCACCGGTTTTTGTGACAACAAATTTTGCTCTTACATATTTTTCCGTAGTAAATGAGCTTGAAAATATACCCGACGGCAGTTATCTTGTGATAACGGATTCTGACGGAATGAGCGTGCTTACTGCCTGGTCTGCTTCAAAATTTACGGGTGAAATTATAGCAAAAAGTGTCAGAGCAGCCGGACTGAATAAAAAAGTTTCGCATAATAATCTTATTATCCCCGGGTTTGCTTCGGATTTACTCGAGGAAATAAAAGAAGAGCTGCCTGAATTTAATATTATTTGCGGACCTAATGAGGCTACGGATTTACCCGGTTTTGTCAAGAATTTGGGGGGTTAAACTCTTTTAAGTTTGAGTTTTTGCTGAACAGGTTCTGCCTCAAAAAGTTCACCCATTGTGCATTTTAAAATATCGCAAATTCTGTCCATGTTTTCGTAGGAAGGCTGGGTTCTTCCTGAAGCCCAGCTGTATATTGTTTGCTGAGTTAAACCTATTTCTTTTGCCAAACGATACAAACTCCACTGTCTTTTTTCTTTTGCAACCTCTTTTATTTTAATTTTCATAAACAATCCTCAAATACTCAACAATCTCTATAAATATTATAAATGTTTACTAAAAATTCTCCTAATTTTCAGCCTGTTTTTCATCTGTTTGTATGATTTAACGGAAAAATCTTGTATTTAATTATCGAAATCATTAATATATTATTAGGTAGTAATTATTAATTATTGCAGGAATAATCATGAAGAAACTTTTATTGTTGTTGCTTGCAGGTATTATGTTGTCATCTGCGGCGTTTGCTCAGAAGCAGGCATATAATTCCAAGCTTCAGGAAGCAATTTGGATGTATAAAAAAATGAATTATACGGGCTGTATGCAGCTGACGTTAGATGTTGTGGAAGACGACCCGTCTAATGTATTAGCGTATTATTACCTTGCTATTTCAACAGCAAGGCTTGGTAACAAAAAGAAAGCTGTTGAAGCTTATAATAAAGTTATTGAAATCAACTCCAGCGCCCAGCTTTCAAATTACGCCAAGAACGGTATTATCTGTATTGAAAAACCTGCCGAATGTCCCAGCGGAACAACGGAAGGCGACCCTGCCAAGAAAGCGGTGGACGATGTCAAAAAAAGTATAGAGCAAAGAAAACTTGATAGTGTAAAAGATATCATTAATACTAAACAGGATGTAAAAGATGTTCCTTATGACTATATGAAGGATTTTACGGATTTTTCCAAACCCCAAAAGAAAAGCGGGCAGCCTGCAAAAGAGGAAATAGCCGATGCTTTGGAAACGCTTAAAAGAGCGGGTTACGGTAATTTTGTACAGCCTCAGAATTTTGCTATGACGCCTGAAATGATGCAGATGAGTATGCTAATGGGTTCGACAGGCAATAATAGCGGTATGAATGCAATGCTGCCGTATATGATGAATATGCAAGGTCAAACAGGACAAAATATAGACCCGCAGCTAATGCAGTCAATGATTATGGGTTCAATGATGCAGGATATGTATTCTAATTTTGGAACTGCAGATAACAAATAATTAATCGATTTCAAACTGTCTCCGGCACCACAAAGACAGCCCCCAAATATTAATTTTTGTAAAACATTATTAATAATTGTAACAGTTTTATCCGTTTTGAGTTTAGAAATGTGAACTTTTGTTCATATTACTAGTAATAGTGCTAATATTGTATTAGCATGCTTGTGCTTATTTTTTGTGTGTCTATTGGTTGTGTTTGACAGTTTAATTACTTAAGGAGAATTATATATGTGTAGCAGGAAGTCCGCTTTTACCTTATCCGAAGTCCTTATTTCAATGACTTTGATAGGTATATTAGTTGTTGTAATGTTATCTATTACCAACTTTTCCGATAAAAATGCAAAAGTCATTATAGGGAAAAAACAACAAGCAGAGAGCCTTATTGTCAGCGTTTCTAAAGCTCTGTCCTCAGGCGACACAACCGGCTTGGCTTTGACAGCTTATACCGAGAGCGACGCTGCTTTAAAAGAAGCTTTTGCCGACAAATTAAATACAAAAAATGAAGATATTTCCTTAAGTAACGTTGACGACTATAATCTGCCGGAGGGTATGCCCGCTCCTGAGAGTCCATTACCCGCTGTTGAACTTGTTAACGGTACAAAAGTAGCATTTCAGGTGCTGAATACTAATTGTGCAAAATTAGCGGACGGTGGCGCTCCTTGTGCTTTAGCCTATGTAGATGTGAATGAAAAATCCGCAGGCGATGAAAAAGCCCAATTTATGATGGCAATATACCGAGACAGAGCGGCAAGCGAATATGAACTTTGTTCCGGTTATACCGACGGCGAAAAAACAGTAGAACTTGAATGCCCGTCGGATAGACCTAACGGTAAATTAACAAGAACGGACACATGTTCTTTTGGAACTATAGCAACAGGCGATGTTACAGATAATTGCTGTCCTTCCGGTCAAACGTATGGCAGCAATGGCTGTGAATGTATTAACAAAGATTTAATAATTTCGGGTTCGCAATGTGTTTGCCCGCAAACTAAACCGAATTTCAATACAAAAACCGGTAAATGTGTGGAAACTTGCGTAGGCAATAAAGTATGGAATGTTTCCAAAAACGCTTGTGTATGCCCTGCAACTTTACCTGATTTAATAGATGGGGAATGCACTTGTACCGATAAAACAGAAGCCTGTAGCGGCGCTAAAGAAGGTACCATAATTTACAAGGCAACTTGCAGCGATACCGGCAAAACTTTTGCCGCTGATCCCGTTAATACTTGCAAATGTCCTAAAACTTTGCCTGATGAGATTAATGGAAAGTGTGTTTGTTCCGATATCGTGAGTGCCTGTTCATCTCCTAAAGTAGGAAGCATTACCTATACCGCAAGCTGTTCGGCTTCAGGACGGGTTAAAGTTGCAGAAAAGGCAAACACATGTACCTGTCCCGCAAAAGAAAAAATTACACTTAAAACTAATGAAGTATATTCGCCGTTGAGCGAAACTTGTACAACCTGCCTGGATCCTGACATGAAAAGAGCCGCTGACGGCAGTTGTATTTGTCCTGATGGCAAGCCATACTTGGATGCCAGAACTAAGAAATGTATACATATACCTTCAGATTGTGCTTGCCGTGAAATGCTTGGAAACAAAAACATTGTGGTAAAACCTATAACATCGGAAGATGATTTGAAAAAAATAGGCAGAGATTCCGGCTATCCCTTGAAAAATGCTTGCTACTGTCAAATAAGAGATTTGAATTTTAGCAGCGAAAACAATACTATCCTTTGTACTAAAGCTGATAAGAAAACACAGGTAAATGTGCCTGTATTCCCTCTGGCTACCATTAAAGCGGATTGTACGGAGGATACAAATAATCAAACTTTTGAATCCGTATATGATGGTGGCAAATATACTATAAACGGAGTCAATATAAATACAAATACAGATTACAGAGGATTATTTGCAAAACTTAACAATGCAAAAATATTAAACCTGAATCTGAATTCTTGTGATATTAAAGGCAAGAATTACGTAGGCGGTTTGGCTGGGTATAGCACAAACTCTCCTGTTGAGAATGTCAATTTGACTTGTAATGTAACCGGAACCTCATACGTAGGCGGTTTGATTGGTCAAAATAATACAGGTTCACCCGTAAAAGATTCTTCTCATACCGGCAGTATTAATGCATCTAGCACGTATACAGGCGGTTTGATAGGACAAAATACAAGAAGTAATTTGACTAATATTAGCCATGTTGGTGAAGTTACGTCAAAGGGTAATAAAGTAGGTGGATTAGTTGGTGAAAATAATATAAATTCTCCTATTATAAATGCAACTTCAACAGGAAATGTTAAAGCGGGTTCTTATGATGCTAATGATAAATATACCGGTAGTGGGTCTAATACAGGCGGATTAATCGGTCTTAATTATTCTGCGCTTACAAATACACATGCTGCAGGTAATGTTACAGGCGGATATTATATAGGTGGTTTGGTTGGTAATAATCAGACTAGTGCACCTATAAAGAATTCATCATTTTCTAACGGTGCTGTCACATCAAGGGGAACCCATGACGGTTATAGTCAGGTAGGTGGTTTGGTGGGAGTAAACCAATCACCGATAGACGAGAATTCTTATGCCGATGCAACTGAAGTTTTTGGGTCAGGACATAGAGTGGGCGGACTTATCGGTGATAACAGAGCTAAACTCGAAAGAGTATATTCAACTTCGAAGATTATTACATCGGGAACACAACAAGCAGGCGGCTTGATTGGATATAATTCGGGAGCTGTAACCAACGCTTATGCAACAGGTGCTGTTACTGCATCAAATATAAGGGCGGGAGGCTTAATCGGATATACTGCAGGAGTTGCCATTAAAAGCTGCTATGCAACAGGTGCAGTAAATGCAGGCAGTTCCGGTTATGCGGGTGGTCTGATAGGTGAGCTTGCAAGCGGCAGCGTACTGAATGCTTATGCTACAGGTTCAGTCACAGCGCCTGACCATGCCGGCGGATTAATAGGTGTTATGAGGGCTCCTCTTACCTATGGATATTCCACGGGTAAGATTAATTCTTCAGGTTCTAATGTTGGCGGTTTGATAGGTTGGAATTCGAGTAAAGTTAACTCCAGCTACTGGAATATGGAAACTTCCGGTCAAACTACCAGCAAAGGCGGCTTAGGTCGTAATACAGAAGAAATGACCTCGGCGCCTGACGGATATACTTATGCTGATTGGGAAACGCAGAGTTGGTGCTTTAGCTGTGGGTTTTACCCTGTTCCTACGGGTGCTCCAACGTCAATGCCTTATGGTGCTGCCGCCTCTGATATATGTAAATATACAGAATGTGTGTTGGATTCTTGTCCTGACTACGGCAGGGTGTATCTGATAATCAACGGACATGGCTATAATAAGCAGTTAAAAGCACTGTTAAGTCAATTCAGCTGTATTCCAAGAGACCAGGTAACTCAGGATGAATTGGTAAAATCAGGTGCAAGTGTAATGTTTATTATGTCCGAGAAGGGTGAATTGATTAAAGATATTAGACTTCAATCTAATATCAACGACCTGCGTGTATATGGCGGTAAAATAGATGCCAACGGTGATTTGATCTATTCAGCGTCAGGGTCTGTAACCACATCAGGTTGCGGCGGACACGAAAGCAGCAAGACCGGGGGGACTTTAATAATGAAACTTGGTACGAGGACTTGTACCTACGATGTACAGTATTTGTTGAAACAACAATCACCCCTTGTTTTAGACCTTAAAGGCGATGGATTGAAATTCACTTCAGCTGAAGAAGGTACAAAATTTGACCTTAATATTGACGGTATAGCTGAACAAACGGGCTGGACCGGTATTCAAAAAGACTTTGATAACGCCTTCTTATGTTTGGATAAAAACAACAACGGCAATATTGACAACGGTTCTGAACTCTTCGGCGACCAAAACGGTGAAGATAGCGGTTTTGCGGAGTTAGCCAAATACGATAAACCCGAATATGGCGGTAATGGCAATAAATTCATTGACTCCGGTGATGAATATTTTGATAAATTATTGCTATGGGTTGATTTTAATAATAATGGTGTAGTGGATTATGAATGTTTGGATAAAGATTATGACACTGCATTAACCCAAAAATATCAACAGCAAATAGATGATTATAAGCAAGCTAAAGCTAACTATGAGAAAGATTTGGCAGCTTATAATACAGCCTATGATAATGCAGTGAAGAAATATTGTTATGAACAGGCAAAGAAATACTGTTCTAAAAATTTCTGCTTTTTTTACTATGGTGCTCCACAATGCAGCATTCCTGATAATATCCCCGGTTTTAACGAGGAAAAACCGATAGAACCTGAAATCCCGAGAAATATTAACGGTTGGCTGGCTCATCCTGATAATGCAAAAATAAACTTGCTTGATATGTTCAGGGATGTATTCGGTAAGCGTCCTTCAGGTCAAAAATACTGTTTTACTAAGGAACTGAAACATTTGAAAGATGTTAATATTACCGAGCTTTCAACTCAATTTGATGTGATACTGGAAGACGATTCAGTTATCTCGGGTGATGATTTTACAAAATCTGATCTTGTAAATGCTAAAAAAGATGAATATGGCAATACTATCGGACTTGTAGGTTCATTTAAAATGATGGTCGAAGAAGTCGTAAACGGTGTTGTTCAATTTGTCGAAAAAGTCGGGTTGATGATTGACGTGTTCTTCAAGACAGTTGTAGAAAACGTATTTACACAATAAAGTTAGGTTATAATCGATAAAAAGCACACTTTCGGGTGTGCTTTTTTCGTTAATTTTTATAACAGATTGTGCTAATCCAATTGAGTTTTTGGATATTTTTCTCTATTATAAGAATATAGTTTGGCTGGGGGTAATATGTTGAATTCTCAACTTATGGAATGTGGCATTGCAACATCGGATGATTTGCTTTTGAACCTTCCTTCTTGTGATGAAGCTTCTAACAATGCGTTTTTAGCAAAACAAATTGCAAGTAAGCTGATTGAAATAGTTAACGATGATAGAGCGGTAGAAAATCCCCTGTTTCTTGAGTTTAAGCCAGGTTTTATAGACAGATTGGCGCTTAATATAGTAAAAAATCCCCATAAGTCCATAGCTATAGGAGTTTCGGGTGAATCAGCATCCGGTAAAACCACATTGGCACGGAAAATTCTTGATATTTGTGTTAATGAAAAAAATAAAAGTTTATACACAATTATACCCAGTGATAATTATTACAAGGATAAATCCCAGGAATTGAAAGACGCCGGCAGCTATGAAGCTCTTTTTGAAAGAGGCTTTTCTCTGGATGAACCTGCTGCGGTTGATTTGGAGCTTTTAAGAAAAGATTTGCTAAGAATTAAAAGCGGTAAAAAAATATCCACACCTGAGTACGATTTTATAACAATCGCAAGCATCCCGCATAAGATAGAAAAGAAGCCTGCTAAGGTGATTTTACTTGAAGGTTTATTTGTGCTTGAAAATATGCTGAAAGAGCATTTGGATGTTTCAATTTATGTTCATACCCCTGCCGACGTTATAAAAGACAGATGGTATAAACGTTCTGTATCACGCGGTAAAACAGGCAGAGCAGCGGATATGCTGTTTGAGATTGTTAATAAAGGGGCAAAGCTTTATGTCCGTCCTTATGCAAAAGATGCGGATATTGTTATCAGCGGTGTTGTCAGTGAATATTATATAGAAAGCGTTGCTAATAAGATTAAAAACGCAATAAGAGAAGTTTTGGCTTAATTTGTTTTAGAATTTAATATTGACATTATTTTCTCTGCATTTTCGTTGCGATAACCTGATTTGTATAATGTTTTGTTATTCTTATTTAAAACATAATAGCAGGGAATAGTCGGCTGTGGCTCTAATCTTAATTGGTTTATCCTTACAAAAGACGATTTGTCATCAATATCGATAGTCTTTAAAGAATATTTGCCGTTGGAAGTTTCTGCTACTTCTTCAAAAACACTTATTGCTTTTTGAGAATAAACATTCCAGTTCGCATATATTAAAATTAACTGATATTTTTCATCAGCAAAACTTTTGCCTATAAACAGAATGCTGAATGACAAAACAGCAAGAAAAGAAAATATTAAAGTTTTCTTTAAATTATTCATAATATTATTTTAACAAATTTTTTGTAAATTGTCAGCATAGAAAAATTGCGTATATCGGGAAGCGGTGTTTTTGTAGGCGGTAGCGAAGCAATCCGGGCAAAAACTTGCAAAACAACACTTAAAAACACTGGATTGCCGCGCTCCACTGCGATCCGCTCGCAAAGACAGCTATCAACTCTTAAACTCTTAAACCCTAACCTCAACTTCTCAGCCTCCTAGCTGCCCGGCTTCCTCCCGCGTCTACCCAAAAGCCTAATTTTTCTGTCGAAAAATTGACTTTTTGGCTAGGCTCCACTGTCCGGTTTCAAAACATATCACCTGCTGTCTCGCAGCTGCTATGTTTTTCACACTTCTAAGGTCGCCTACCCAGAAGCCTAATTTTTCTGTCGAAAAATTGACTTTTCGGCTAGGCTCCATTAAATATAACATGTGAGGTAATATGTTATATTTTTTGTTAAAACTTTTTAGAATTAACCAATGCACTCACCCTAATGTTCAGACGAACAGGGCAATGAGCTATTGCCCCGATTGCGGTGAGCTTATAAAAATTAACTGGTATATAGTCAAATGTAAATGCTGTAATAAAAAACGCATAGGTATTGTTAAAGACGGCAAAATCATCCCTCTTGCCAACTATTGTTCCAATTGCGGAAGCAATGAATATATACTTGGGCGTATAGAGAATATTAACTATTTTGATATGAATTTTGCGATTGCGGCTAAAGAAACCGAAAAAAATAACAGAAAATACGACACTACCCAGATTTGGGTTGATGAAAAAGAAAATACAGAAGAAGTCCATCAATTGAAGCTTTTACCCCAGTACAATTAATCAAAATACTTTGAAAGATTTTGTTTTAATTTTTTTCTTGAGTCATCTCTTTTTTTTGTGGAAACTTTTAAAATTTGTTTATTATGAACCGTTTTTACTTTTGATTCGGTTTTAACACCCTGTTGTTTAATTTTTTCTTTGTACTGCCTTGCCTCTTCCAATATTGACAAATAGCTCTGATAGCGGCTTTGGGATATTTTGTCCAAGTTCTCTAATACACTGCAGCCTTCTTCATTTACATGCAAGCAGTCTGAATATTTGCAAAAATAGGCATATTCTGCAATCTCGCCAAAGAATTTTTCTACCTCTTTAGGCTGCATATTATCAAATTTAAGCAGACTAAACCCGGGCGTATCTAAAACGCTCGTTGTATTATCAATGTTAAACAGTTCACAATGCCTTGTAGTATGAGTTCCGCGGGCAGTTTTGCGGCTGATTTTTTTTGTTTTGAGTGATAATTCAGGGTCAAAAGCGTTAATAATACTGGATTTCCCAACCCCTGAAGCTCCCGATAAAATGGCGGTTTTGCCTGCAATTTCTTTTTTTAGCTCATCAAGCCCTGTTTTTTTTGTTGCAGATGTAAAGATTACTTTGTATCCAAGTTTCTCGTATAATTTTTTAAAATCTTCTTTTTCTTCTTTTATTAACAGGTCGGATTTATTCACACAAATAATTAAATTTAATCCGAATTGTATTGCCTGCGCTAGGTATCTGTCAATTTGTTTATATTCGATTATCGGACTTTTTAATGAAATAACAAGAACTACAATATCAATATTCGCAACAGAAGGACGGGCAAGTTCATTCTTTCTGTCCAAAATCTTCGAAATAGCGCCTTGGTTAGAAACAGGGTTGTAATCTTCTATCTCTACGTTATCACCAACTAAAACGCTAATTCCTGCTTTTTTAAAAAATTCTCTTAGTTTGCACTCAACAATAAAATCGCCGGATTTGACATAATAAAAATCCGAGAATATTTTAATAACTTTTCCTGTCAAGAAAACCTCTCAATTGCTCTATGATGAAGCAATTATAACACTTATTACACGTTAATAACAACTTTTAAATCGCTATCACCGGTAAGTTCTATCTGTTTAGTTGCTTCATTGTTGTTGAAGCTAAGGGTAAAATTGTTTACTTCTTTGTCGTCCAGAGTAATTCTTTTGCGAGTTACCTCTTTTAATTGAAAGTCTTTAACCATAACTAAACCGCTCCTTTAGTGTTTGTAATATAAGGTTATACTATATAATAAAATAAATCAATACCAGAATTTGCTAGTAGTATTAAAATTGTTACCTGATTGTCTGGTACCTTTGATTCTGTATTTAGAAGTCATGACCAGCGACGACCCCGCCCAGGAAGACGTTTCCGAGATTATAGTATCTGTCCCCGTAAAGATATCGCCATTAACGGTAATAGTTACCTGTTCGGTTTCTTTTCTATTATACCCGGAAATTTGTCTGCTAAACGTGGCGGTATTATTTATAACCTCATTAATTGTAATGGAAGCTGTCGCCCCGTTCTTTGGGTTTGATATTGTTACGATAGGTCCGCTTTGGCTTAAAACCCATATGTCAGATGTGGTTTGAAGGTAAACATCAGGGGTATTGGTTTCAAGCAAAGTCCCCTCAACTTTCCAAATCCCATACATGGCTTTGGGAAGTTCCTGTAATTTACTGACTCCTCCGCTAAGCACAGGGGTAGAGGACGTTTGTGTGTTTTCTACAGCAGAGCCTTTTAACGGTTTATTTCCGTAATCAATTTTCAAATTTCCTACACTTGCATAGCAGGTTTGGACAAAAATTAACAGAACTGTTAAAACGACTGCTTTTAAAAAATTCATTATTATCCTTTATTTTGATAACTCTGTTGTTAAAAGTTTATTTACAACTTGCGGGTTGGCTCTGCCTTTGGTTTCTTTCATTACCTGACCTACAAAGAAGCCAAAAAGTTGTGATTTCCCGTTTTTGTAAGCTTCAAGCTGTCCTGGGTTATTATTAATAATTTTTTTGACGATTTCAACTATTTGCCCTTCATCGGAAATTACACTTAAGCCTTTTTTCTCTACTATAGTTTTGGGGTCGACGCCATTTTCAATCATTTCAATTATTATATCCTTTGCTATATTATTTGAAATAGTACCATTTTCAATCATCTCAACCATTTGCGCAAGTGTCTGAGGGGTTAGTTTTGTTTGGGTTATATCAAGCCTGTTCTCTTTTAAATACCCTGTAATATCGCCCATAAGCCAATTTAAAGCTATTTTAGGATTTACACCCAGTTCAACTGCTTTATCGAAGAAAAGAGCTGTTTCCATTTGGTCTACTATTACGTTTGTATCATATTCGCTTAGTCCGAGTTCGTTCATATATCTTGTACGTTTTTGCGACGGAAGTTCAGGCATTCTTTCTTTTACTTCCGCTATCCATTCTTTAGATATTTCCAGGAGCATTAAGTCAGGCTCAGGGAAGTACCTGTAGTCATGAGCATCTTCTTTGTTCCGCATTGACTTTGTTATGCCTTCGTTTTCGTTCCAAAGACGGGTTTCTTGAATAACTTTTTCTCCAGCTTCAATAATTTCAAATTGTCTGAAAATTTCAAAATCAACAGCTTTTTTCAAAGCGGAAAAACTGTTGATATTCTTGATTTCTGCTCTTGTACCGAGTTCTTTCTGCCCGAAGGGTCTTAAGCTTATGTTAACATCGCATCTCATTGAGCCTTCTTCAAGATTACCGTCGCAAACCCCTACATAACGCACAATATTGCGAAGTTCTTCCATATATTCTTTAGCCTCTTCGGCTGAGCGGATATCAGGCTCTGATACGATTTCAAGAAGAGGTGTTCCCGCCCTGTTTAAATCTACCAAAGAATATGATGAGCCAGCAAGTCCTGCTGCACCGGCATGGACAAGTTTACCGGCATCTTCTTCAAGATGGGCTCTTGTTATGCCTATTTTTTTGCCTTTGATTTCAAGATAGCCTTTGCCGCAAACAGGCTTCTCAAACTGGGATATTTGATAACCTTTGGGCAGGTCAGGGTAGAAGTATTGTTTTCTGTCAAACTTTGATGTTTCTGCTATTTCGCAGTTTAAAGCCAAGCCTGTCAATATTGCCATATTAACGGCTTCTTTGTTTAAAACAGGCAGTACTCCCGGCATGCCAAGCGTGATAGGGCTTATGTTTGTATTTTGGTCGCAACCGAATTGTGTTGAGTCCGCACAAAATATTTTGGATTTTGTTTTTAATTGGGCGTGTACTTCCAAGCCTATTACTACTTCATACTTTTCTAAAATGCTATCTAATGTTATATTCATAAGTTTCGATTCCAAATCTTTTTACACCCCTAATTTTATCATAAATAAAGTAATCGGCAGCTTATTATTCGATTTCTATATCATTAACGCATTTTCCGTTAGAGGCATACTCTGTTATCTGTTTGCTTGCTGTTTTGTAGCTGTTCAGACAAGCATTGCCGCCTGTACATCCGCCTTCACAGGACATTATTTCAACCAAATTGCCCTGCTCGCAGTTTTTATTCTTTGCATATTTTTTTAGTTCACGTATGGATTGAATATTTAGCCCGTCAACTAATACATTTCTGCATACAATATCGTTGTTGGTTGCAACTTCAACGGCTTTGGCAACTCCGCCCGTCAGAGGGAAATTTCTGCCTTGTTTGGATGATTCGACTTCAAACGGAACATCAGGGCAATTATTTACTTCTATTTTTTTAGCAACGAGTAATGCACCGAGTTCTTCGAAGCTTAGTACATAATCAACGTTGGGGTTTTTCATCCCTTCGGTTTTCTTTGCCACGCAAGGGCTTATGAAAACTGTTATGCAATCAGAACACTTCTTTTTTGCAATTTCAGCGGTGTAATAAAGCGGTGTATGAGAATCTGACCGGAACGGCTTCATGTCCTCTATGTGTTTATCCACAAGCTCATTGTAAGCTGCACAGCATGAAGTCGTCATAAATTTGTCTCCGCGCCGCATTCTTTGTTTGAAATCTTCTGCCTCATGTTTGGTTGTAATATCTGCGCCATGCGCTACTTCCATTACATCGCAAAAGCCGCATTTCATTATAGCTGATTTGATTTTGCCAATGGGATAGGGTAGTTGTCCAACAATGGCAGGGGCAACCAGTGCTATAACTTTTTTATTTTCTTTTATGTGCTTAAGAATGTCTATAATCTGACTCTTGACGTGGACCGCTCCGAACGGGCAGATGCTTACACATTTGCCGCAAGATATACATTTTTCAAAATCAATTTTTGCATGTCCTTTTTCATTTTTAGCAATAGCACCTACAGGGCAGGCATTTTCGCAAGGTACAACAACCTTTGTTATGGCGCTGTAGGGACATGCACTGATACATTTTTGGCAATTTTTACATTTTTCGCTATCAATTAAGGCTTTGCCGTTAATTATATCTATAGCGCCGAAGTTGCAGCTTGTTGTACAAGGACGGGCTACGCAACCCTGACATAAATCCGTTACGTGGATTCTGCTGGGAACACAGCCTTTGCAGGCTGTTTCCAGTACTGTTAAAGGAAGTGTTTCAGGTTTTGACCTTTTTAATGCTTTTTGTGCATATGATGATAATGAAATTCTTTCATCATATTCTTCAATGGAAAAGCCAAGGACAGCTATAGTTCTTTCTTTTAATATAGCTCTTTCTTTATATACACAGCACCTGAAAGGAACAGCACACCCTTTTGGGCGCATATCGTAGGGGATTAACCTTGCTTTAGCGGGAAAATCATCTGTCAAAAATGCCTTTATTGTTCGTATTAATATTTCTTTTTTCAGGTGTGTTGCCTGATTATTTTTATTTTGCATAGCTAAGTTGCTTTTCTATTTCTCTCATAACTTTTTCTACGGTAGCTTCAAAAACCACTTCATTATTTACCGTAACATAAGGCGCTCTTGAATATTCCCAGTCGATATTACATTTTGAAAGGCATGGTGAGCCTGAAACCTCTACTTTATCGCCATATTTAGCAGGCACCAATTCCATTAATTCCTGTAAATTTGATGAGCCCATAACGAAGCAGGTTGTACCTAAACATACTTTTACTTGAATTTTTTCCATTTATTGTCCTTTCAAAACTGTCTTTATATATATTTTACTACAACCTTTTTAAAATATTTTTTACCCGTTTTATCTTCTGTTTGCTTTATCGTAGTCTTGATTTAGTTATTTTATCAAATAAAAGAACCTTGTTTAAATCAAGCCCTAATACTGTTTTTTCATTCTCTTTTACGTTAAAGTTTATTGAGACTTTGGCGCAGATGTTTTGTTCTTTAAAGCTGAAATGTATCAGCTTTTCACTGCCGAGAAGCTCTGTCAGATACGGTGTAATTTCTATTGTTACGGGCGAATTTTCAACAAAATATTCAGGTCTTATTGCAAAAACAAACTCTGTTTTATTATGATTTTTTATAATTTGCAGCAATTCATCCCCGGGTGCAATAGTCTGACCCAGTATTTCTATTTTATTGTCATTAGTTAGTACGGCTTCAAAAAAATTCATCGCAGGAGAACCTACAAATCCTGCCGTGAAGATATTTTCAGGGTTGTTATAAACTTCTTCGGGCGTTCCTATCTGTTGGATTATTCCTTTGTCTAAAATAACAATCCTATCACCCATAGTAAGCGCTTCGACCTGGTCATGGGTAACGTAAACTATTGTTGCGTCTATGTCGTGATGAAGTTTTTTAATTTCGCTTCTCATTTGAACTCTGAGCTTGGCATCGAGGTTTGATAACGGTTCGTCCATCAGAAAAACCTTAGGGTTTCTGACCATTGCTCTGCCAAGAGCAACTCTTTGTCGTTGACCGCCTGAAAGCTGTTTTGGTTTGCGCTCAAGATATTGTTCTAAATCCAAAATTTTGGCGGCATTTATGACTCTTTTTTCGATTTCATCTTTTTTGAATTTACGCATCTTAAGCCCGAAAGCCATGTTTTCTTTGACCGTCATATGAGGGTACAGGGCGTAGTTTTGGAATACCATTGCAATATCTCTGTCTTTTGGGTGCATTGAATTAACAACGGTATCATCTATTAAAAGTTCGCCTTTGGTTATATCCTCAAGCCCTGCTATCATCCTTAAAATAGTTGATTTGCCGCATCCTGAAGGTCCTACCAATACTAAAAATTCTTTGTCTTTAATTTCTAAATTCAGATTTTCTATAGTGTTTGTTTTTTTGTCATAAGATTTGTTAACGTTTTTAAATTCTACTTTTGCCATTTTTACCCAAACTAAAATACCTGCCATTATTTTACCACCTTCGGTGATATTTTAACAAGACAAGATTTTCGAATAGAATATTAGTCTTACAATGCTAATTTATGTTATAGTTATTTCAAACCGAAGGAGTTTTTTATGAACGATAAAGAAAAGGAAGAGTTTATAGCGAATATGCAAAAAGTGGTTCAGCAAATGCGTTTGGATGATATAGAAGACGACCCTTCAAGCGAGTTTGAAGAATTCCAATGCGATTGTTGTGCGAAAACTGCAGCAAGAGCAGGTTCCATTCCTTACGGAGATAAAGTTTTTTGTAATGAGTGTGTTTTGTTTGCGGAGATTGCTCTTGCGTTAGGTAAAGTCAAAAATTCCGCTGAAATAATAAAGTTTATGGAAGACAAAAGGCTGGAAGAGCTTTGTGAATATATCAAAACAGATATCACAAGTCATAATAATTAGTGATATTCTTTATTCTGTTTATTAAATTTAGAAAACAGAAAATCCTGGAAATAAAAGTGTAAAATCTTTAAAAGGCGGCACCCAGATTCGAACTGGGGGTAAAAGCTTTGCAGGCTCCTGCCTTACCACTTGGCCATGCCGCCGTAGTAATTAGGATATCATGAAAAGTATTTTATTTGAAGGAAGCTTTTAAAAATTCTGAAACCGCTTTATTTTTAGTTTCCTGAGACGGTTGCACTTCTGCAATTGTTACAGCGGATTTTGCAGCGGTTTTCCTATTTGTTATCCATTTGTTAATCAAAGGAACCGCAATACCCAGCGCAATGCAGGAATATAACAATCCTATCAGTTTAGAAGTATTAGTAACAGAAAGTCTTTTGGCAATTTCGCCTTCGGGTTTTATCCAGTTATTTTTGAACAGCTGTTTTACAGGCAGAAGTTTATTGTCTTGTATGACATTATGTTTTAATCCTGAATTGATTATTTCTTCGGGAGATTTAATGCTTGAATTTTTTATCCAATTTAAGAAGCCTTTTCCGTGTACTTTTTCATCATAATTAATTAAGGATTTATCTTTCCAGTTCACGTACAGTTTTGTTACTAAAGCGCCTAATAATAAGAAATTTGTAAAGCCTAAGAAATCTCTGAAAGCAGTTTCCCGAACTTCATCTTTATTTCTTGCGGCTAACAATCGCCCTATAATAGTAGTTCCGTAGACGACTTTTATTTGGTCTAATGTAGGAAGATAACTTTTAAACTGTATTTTCTTGAGAAAATCCCCTGGGTTTTTCGGGCCGATTGTTTTGAATACGAAAAATCCTATTACGGAAGCCGTAACCAGCTTATGAGGCAGGATACTCTTTTGTTTTTCCTGAGTTTTATTATCATTACTTACATTGGCAGATTGTGCTTTGTAATTGGGATCACCGACAAAACCGCTCACACCTGTGCGCTTTTTAGTCATATAGGTATTGAATTTTTGTATAGAAAAACCTATGCCACTGATTAAAGTTAAACCTAATATAGTCTTACCTACAGCCAGTTTTGAAAAACTTTTGAGGAATTTATTGGAAGCTGTATCCGCACTTCCTGCGAATTGTTCTACAACATTCTTCTGTATAAATGCTTTAGTAAGAGAATAAGCATCATTGATAAAATATTTACCCTCTGCCATAAGCTCTTTGCCGTCAATTTTAGCGATAAGATTGCCCGTAGAAGGAATATCAAAGTTCATTTGTGCAAGCAGCTTATAAGCAACATCTCCTTTTAATGCAAATTTTTTGTTATTTTCTATTTCTTGCAAAAGTGTTTTAACTATTGCATTTTTATTTTCGCAGGACAGTGAATGTAAGACAGAAGTACTCATTTTGCTGTTACCTGCCCAGCCCTTTACATCGGCAAAAACAGTGTTTAATAATTCTTCGGCAAGCTCTTTTTGAGAAGCAGCCGGATTTTTATTCACTATTTTATGAAATGCTTTTGCAAAAGTATCGACAGTGTCGCTGTCGGCTGTAATTACCTTGAAGTCTACATCATACTTCTTTTTTATAGGTATTGCCAATAAACCTGCGGTTAATAGCCCTGATAACCCTATCCAGCTCAGATTAAGAGTTGAAGAAAATTCCCTGAAAGCTGTTTCCATACCTGCGTACGTATTTCTGGTAAAGTCAATGATAGTTCTTGGCAAGCCCATTGAAGTTACATCAATAGCAGCAAGACCAATCAGTTCATGCCTGTTTATAGCAATAAACGGCGCTGTGAGTAAAGCAGCATTTTTAAAAGTTGTTTCGTTGTTATCTGATTTTGCTTGTTTATTATATTTTAGTATGTCTATGGGTTGTGATATTTTCATTTTAGCTTTGCCTCTGATGTTGGTTTGCCCTGAAAAAAGCCTGATATATTTCTTTCTTTTGTGTACTTAGCCCCGGGCTTTGATTATTATTTTCTTGTTCCTGCAGTTTTTGCGCTCTCAGCATTTGTTTTTCTCTGCCGTTTTTGTATGTTTTGTATTTATTATACATCGGAATTAAAAGACCGAGTACTATACATGAATATATAAGACCGGAGGCTTGAGAGAAGGCTCTTGCCTTTTTCAAGGCAGGGTTGTTAGCTACTTCTTCAAAGCCCTTTAATTCGGTATGTTTAAACCAGTGCCAGAATTTGTCGATAAAGCTTGAATTCGGGTCAAACTTTTTAGTCTCATTAAGAAGCTTGCCTTTGAAAGCAGGGTTTCTTTCCTTCCATGTTGCAGCGGCTTTTGCTACATAATCTCCCAGATAGTAAAGATTGATAAACCCTAAGAAATCTCTTAGTCTTGTTTCTTTTAATTCATTTTCACTTTCGCTGGATACAAGCCTGCCGCCAAAAGTAAACAGCGTAATAGCGCGGCACTGGTTAAGGGTTGGCAAAATACCGTTAAATTGGAACATTCCTACGCTCGGACGTTTACCGAATGATGCTAAAGCCAGTGCAGCCAGTCCCATAACGCTTAGCATTTTATGAAAGTTTAGTTTTTTCCTTTCTTCATGGGTAAGTTTATGTTGGTGTGTTTCACCAAAACTCGGTTTTTTAGGGTAATCTATTTCTCCGACAAACCCGCTGCTGCCGGTCCTCATTTTTGTAATATATCTGTTGAACGCCTGGAATGAGGCTCCTAATGCAGCGATGGCGGCTAAACCTAAGAAACTCTTGGTATTGATAAGTTTAGTTAATTTCTTGCTGAAAGCAGCAATTTGGTTGTCATTCATTTTAATAAACGTATTTGCCATATCGTTCATATCTCTTGTAAGATTTTTGATATTTGATGAAGATATGTCCAGTTTTTTTATACCGCTCAAGGCGCTGTGAGGCAGAACCCCATCGGCAAATTTTATGTTTCTTGAACCGCCCAGTTGTTCTATAAGTTTATCTGTAGCTTGTTCAACCAGCTTTTTATCGTTTTTTCCTATTGCATCTTTTATACCCTGGAGCAAAGCTTTGTTGTCTTTAAGTCCTGAAATCGGCACCCAGTTATTTTTGCCTGATAAAACTTCAATCTGATTTAAACTATCAACAAACGAGCTTATTCTTTCTGTGTTGCCGCCTTTTGTTCCCAGCCATGCACTTGTAAGTGCTTCATTGGTTGCCTGATTTGCCCATATTTTGTGAGATTGTAAACCTGCAAAATCTTTACCCATCACTAACCTTTGCACGAGTTTACCTGCCCCTAAAACAACTACTCCCGGAATTAAGCAGTTAATAATAAGTCCTGCAGACTCTCTCAGGAAGGTTTCCGTAGCGGCAAACCCGTTTCTTGTTGCGTCAATAATAGTTCTTGGTGTAATCATAGAGGTTAAATCAATGATAGACACTCCTACCATAGGGCTTTTATCGCTTGCAATTAATCCTTGCGTGATAAGGTTCCCTATCCCTTTAAAAGTTTCTGACGACTGCTTCAGGTTTGGGTTGGATTGTTTCTTATATGAACTGTTTTCTACGTTTAAACTTACTAACATTTACTGCCTTATGTGATTAACTATGGGTTCAAACAAGCTTTTTAATAACGAACAAATAATAGTGTAGCAACTACACGTCAAATTTAAAACACTTAAAGGAAAAAATTTGTTAGTCGCCGAAAAATCTGTTTTTTGCTTGCAGCTTAAATCTAAGCTTTTTACAGATTGTTTTTTTATTTTTATGGGAACTTTCCCTTCTCTTTAAAAACTTTAAAAGTATTTTTTTGAAAAATAACAGTTTTTTATTTAAAAATAGAGTTTTTTGTTTTCTTAATATTTCTTAACAAAATGGGCTAAAAATAGGATTTTAGTGAGTTTAAGTTGTATAATATACTGATTTTTAAAAATTAAGCATGTCAAAAATTTATAAAACATGAATATTTTTTGTGATTTTTTCACAACATGGTGCGATTTTTTAAAAAACAAAACAAGTAAGTTTACATTCTTTTACAAGGGGGGCATTTTTTTAAGAGAAAAATTTTTTATTAAAATATAAGGTATTCAAAAGGTGTGATTGTATGGGTTATGTTAATCCAAGAATAAGAAATAACACAGGAACACAGATTGCTACAGTTGATACTGTAAAGCAGATGCTCCATGAAATGCAAAATCCGATTAAGCATGAAAAGCTTATAGAAGCAGATGGCGGAGCTTACAGGGCATATTGTTTTAACGTATCTCAAAAGATTAAATAAGATAAGCCTTGCGATAATAAAGGATAAACCCAAAAATTCCCAAAACGATATTTGGCAGCCATGCCGCCAGAACAGGATTTAAAAATTCCGCCTGACCCAAAGAAATTGAAACGGCTCTTAGTATGTAATATATAAAAAGAATCAGTATGCTGAATAGCAGCCCCCTGTTGAAGCGTACTCTTGGACCTGTGATCGCCAGCGGAATGGAAATAAGAGCAAATATTATTGCGGTAAAAGGCAGCGCAAGTTTTTCATTCATCAATATATCAAACTCTCTTAGTCTATTTTTTCTTTCTTTTATCATTTCTTCGTTCAATGTTATTTTATCCAGCATTGCATGCTGTTCTTTTATATATTTTTTCAAATCAAAATAATTTAAGTCGGTTTCTCTGATATCGGCTATTCTTTCCATAGCTTCTGTAGTGTTATCGAAATTAAGTGACTCAAAGACCGTAGTATTCAATACTTTGCCGTTAGTAGATATAGTATAAACAACGCCATTTTCCATCAACCAGCCTTCACTTGTAGTTTTGCCTGTCTTAGCGTAAATAACCTGAATAAGTTTATCTCTTGTTAAATCTAACACCGTTATACTGTTAAGCTGCTTTTTTTCTACGGATGCAACGTGGAAAAACCTTTTCAGTCCTCCGTCTTTTACTTCTTTATATATAAAGTTACGTTTGCCGTTAGGTACGTTTTTTTGAGTAATAGCCCAGATTGTAAGTGTCTTGGCTTGTTTACTGGCACCCGGTGCAATTACTTCATTTATCGTAAATCCTAATAACGACAAAGCTGCAGCGCATATAAGAATAGGTTTTGAAATCCTTGCAATCCCTATACCGCAAGAGCGTAGAATCGTTATTTCCTGTTGAGAACTCATACGATTGACAGTCATTAATGTTGCCAGCAAAACGCCCATAGGTATGGTAAAAATTAGCATGGAAGGCAATTTAAGTATTACCAGTATAGCTGCAACATAAAGAGGAATACCGTATGCTGTTATTTGTTTCACAATTGTAATAAATGCATCGGTTGCAAATATTATGGAGGTAAATATCACAATACCTATCAAAAAGGCTTCCAGCAACTGTTTTGTTATATATTTATCCAAAATTTTAAGTTTATTGTCCATGAGTACCTGTATTTTTTTTTATCTTATGATAAAATCATATCGAACATACGTTTTAAAAACAAGATTTAAGGAGAACATAATGTCAAAAGCATTAGAAGTTATTGATTCGACATTTGAGCAAGAGGTTAAAAATTCTGAAAGACCTGTGCTTGTTGATTTTTGGGCGCCCTGGTGCGGACCTTGCAGAAAGATTTCGCCTATTATTGATGAGATTGCTGATGAATTTGATGGAAAAGTTAAAGTTGTAAAAGTTAATACAGATGAAAACTTAAAGACTACGCAAGAATTTAGTATAAGTGGAATACCGAGTATATTAATCTTTAAAAACGGCCAGGCTGTCGAAAGATTGGTAGGGCTTATGCAAAAGGCGCAGTTGATATCAAATATAGAAAAACATATATAAAAAAGAAGGCTAAAAGCCTTCCTTTTTTTGAGTATCAAATTCATTTGAAAGATTACAAAAATCTTCTATAGATAAAGTTTCTCCCCTTATAGTATCGGAGAGATTTAAGTTATTAAATACTTTATTTATTATTTCCTTTTCAAACCCGCCGATTGAAAGGGAATTTTTTAATGTTTTGCGCCTTGTCTGAAAAGCGGCTTTTAATATTTTTTTTAGCATAGTTATATTTTGAGGGTTATATTTTGACTTCACCGACGGAGTTATTTTAACAACGGCAGAATCCACTTTCGGGGCAGGATAAAAGCTTCCTGAGGGTACTTTTAGAAGGAATTCTGTGTCGGCATTAAAATTGCAAAGTATTGATAAAAGCCCGTATTCTTTGTTTTTACTTTTGCTGTCGGCTACAATTCTGTTTGCCACCTCCAGCTGCACCATAAGAAAAATTTCTGAAACAGCGCTTCTGTTTTTATTGTCTGTGTCGTCAATTTCTCCTAATAAATGAGCCAAAATAGGGCTTGTTATGTAATATGGAATATTTGCTATGATTTTTAAAGGTTTGTCAGTTTTGTATTGCGAAATATCGGTTTTTAAAATATCCTTTTCGATGATTTCAATATTTTTAAAAGGTAATTTTTGAAGTTCTTTTATTGCGTATGTATCTATTTCAACCGCATAAACTTTTTTGGCATATTTAGCTATATGTTCCGTCATAAACCCTATACCTGCGCCTATTTCCAATACCGTATCATCAGGTGTTATATTTGCGGCAGATATTATGGAATTTACTGCATTGGAATCCGTTAAAAAATTTTGCCCCAGATGTTTTTTTGTTCTGAATTTTTTTGCTCTTTGGATGAGATTCATTATCTTTTCCTTAAATATTGTATTATATTAACTTAAACATATTTATCTTGTAATAACATTGACTTATTTATATAATGTCTTTATGAGAAAAAACCGTGCTTTTACCTTAATTGAATTATTAATTCTGATGGTTGCCGCAGTGTTGGTTACGGTGCTTATTTTTTCGCTGCTTATGCAATCGGCTGATAAATCATCGCTTAATTCACGTAAGAATTTTGCGGTAAAAAATCTCAAGATTACCTCTCGCTCCATTGTTATGAGCTCTAACAATCTTACAGGATTTTCAAAAGGTTTTTTATCTTACGGTCTTCAACCTGATACTCTTGAAGCAAACCGCTTTTTACGTGATAAATTTGCATCTTTGATTTCTTATTCAAAGTTTTTAGATGATGAAAAAGAATTCAGGAATTTTGAAGTATTGCCTGTAAAAAACCCGTCGGGCTTTGTGTTGTTAAACGGAACCCAGGTTGGTTTTTATTACTTAAATGAAAACTGCGGTGATGTTGAAGATAGCACAAAGGCTTGCGGCCTGGTAATCTATGATGTGAACGGTAAAATGAAGCCTAATAAGCTGAATAAAGACCAGTTTACCCTAAATCTCTACAGGAACGGCATTAATTAATGAATAAATGGTCAAAAGTGTTTTCTGTAGAATACCCCGAATGTAACCTTTGCGCTAAATGCTGCAAATGTGCCATTCCTTCGGTTTCCTACAGCAGTTTGATTGAAAGATTTAATCAGGCGGATAAATTTGCGGTTGATTTTTTAGAAATGTTTGTTCCTTATAACACCTTGGACGAAGCAAGAGCTGCTTCTTTTGGTACTGTTGAAAATGTTATTAAAAATTTAAAAAATAATGATGATTACAATGAAGAAGAGTTAAAATTTTTCTGCTGTAAGCACATTAAAGATGACAACAGATGTGGTATTTATGAGAACAGACCTGAATTATGCAGAATGTATCCTGATACACCTTTTTTAATAATGCATCCGGGGTGTGCTTACGAAGATTGGGCGCAAGAGTGCAAAAGTAAATACAAACTTTTTATGAAAGAGCTCGACAATTTTAAATCAATACAGCAGGAATATAAAAAACTTGAAAAAGAGAGAAAACAAATTTCTCCCGAAGAATTTATAACAAGGTTCAACAAGCTCCAGTTGTTGGATGAGCAAAGTATGGAAAGCCTTAAAAAATCAGGGGTAGATATTTCTTTTGATAATATTTAACTTAAAAATTCTTCAATATTTTCGTTGAAAAATTTTGACAGTTCGCCTTTATCAAACCAGACACCGTGTTGTGCAGGGCATCGGTCGAGTAAAATACCTTCCGTGATTTGGAGTTTTTCCATTACTCTGTCGCAAACAGGGCATTTTTTAGGATTTTCATTACTCCTTACCGAGGGCATAAAATAGGGTTCATCGGTTTTTGTTTGAATTTTAAGAATTTTCTTTATGTCATCATATTCGTATAAATCAAGCCAAAGCCCCTCGCAGCTTTCGCAAAAATCTATTTCTACATAATCTTTTTTCTTGCTTATCATTGTATTTTGACAGTTAGGACAATCCATGGTTTTTCTCCTTTAAAATATTAGTGTATAGTAAATTAATTGCTTCCCGTTAAGGTCCATAGCATAAGGTCCTGTAACCTTTGTTGTTGATTTTATATTGACTGCAGGCCTGACTGAATAATTGAAATCTGCAGGCCAAGTATCAATTACTCCATTTCGATTTACTACAAAGGCATCATATTTGAACCCTGCCGAAATTGCTTTAGGGCTGTTAATGGTTCTTGTCCAATAAGAGGGAGCTTCAATTTCTATGAGTTTTTCGTTATAAAGTTTGCTTAGAGATTTACAGGTTAATTCTTGGGGCAGGTATTCATATTCAAGCCCATTTCCGTTATTTTTTCTGTCGGATAAAACGAGTTCTACTATGGAAAGTAAAAATACATTTTCATTGCTTTTGACAAGATTTCCTTTTAAATCCTGATTTTCTACGGTTACTTCTACAATTGCATTTTTGAATTCAGGTGATAAATGCTTGTAGAATGTTGTTCTTAGCCATCTCCTTATATCTGAATCAGGATAAGGCGTAAGAGATTTATTTTCATGATTAAAAGGGTATTGGGCAACCTGATGTCTCGCAAACAGCAAAGAAGAGTCTTTTGCATATACATCATAGCCTACAACACTCCAAAAAACAGGCATTCTAAATTGAATGGCCCCCGCATAATTTTTATCTTTAATGTAATTCCACATAGAATTAGGGTCCATGACTATGGTTCCCAGCGGTAAATCGCCGACAGTTTGAGCGTTTCCTTTGTACCTGAAATCATTTTGAGGATTATGTTGATTGTACTGAATTTGAGGCTGCGCTTGCTGGGTTCCGTAAGTTGTAGCATTTATATTATAACTGCCGTTGGGGTTTTGAGAATATCCCTGATTTTGGTATTGATTATAGTTATATTGGGTAGCTGGTAAATAATTGGTTTGATTAGGGTTATATTGCTGTTGATATTGGTTAGAGGAGTTTTGTTGTTGATTTTGATTTTTGGACGAATCAGGAATAGTATCTTTTAAACGATTTCCTGTATTTTGCGCTCTGTCTATAGTATAGAGTGCATTGTTAATCTGGCTGAATACGTCTGCGTGTGCCATGTTAGTAAAAATAAAACATGCTAATGTAATCAGTAAAAATAAATTCTTTTTCATACAATTTCCTTATTTTAGAAGAGTAACCTGAATAGTAAAAACCTTTTATTCAATTTTTCGGAGAATTTTTTAAGATTTTCGCTCGTATCTTTTGTATCATCTATTATACTTTTAATTTTTGCCTGGTCTTCACAGGACATATTGTCTACTTTTGCAAGGACGCTTGATAAAGATGACATTGATTTATTCATATTATCAACCGTAAGGTTCACTTTTTTCTTGATATCGTCGTCTTTTGAAAGCTCATTAACTGTAGCTGAAATTTCAGATAAGTTCTTGGCGGTTTCGTTTAAGTAATCAAGAGTTTGTTGGGTTTTATCATCTTTTAAGAGCTTGCAAATTTGTTTTGACGACTCGTTTACTGATTTTGTTGTTTCGATAACTGATTTTTTAAATTCAGGGTCGCCTGCTATAGAATTAACATTATTTGCAAGAATAGCAAGTTCTTCCGAGAGCTTGTTAGCCATTTTTAAGAGTTTGTCTATATCGTTCCTTGAACCCTCTACAAGAATTGTTGTTTTATCAATAAGTTCAGAGGTTTTAAGCGATATATCTTTAACGTTGCTTAATGCAATTCTCACGTCGTTAACAACTTCATCGCTTAAAATAGAATTTATTTTGTTATTTGTTTCGTTCAAGGCTCTTGCAGCTTCAATCTGCATATCTAAAAATTCTTTTATTCTCACAGGCTCAATAACAGTAAATTGTTGGCCGGTTTCTTCATAATAAATGCTTTTTGAGTAAGTGTTCAAAAGCAATTTGTTTACATTACTATGATAAGCAACAGACGGAGTAAGGTTCTCAGGTAATGTCAGCCCGGGCGTTGTTACAATATAAGAGATTTTATACAATGTTTTGCAGCAAAACTGTTTCTGAAGAGAAATAGGTAACAACCTTATATCAATCATTTCTATTGCTTTTATATTACCTATATCCTTTAATACCACTTTATCATCGATATTAGCATATATTTGTACGGCATCGCCTTTAGAAATGGGTAATTTTCCGTTTTTAAGGTCTGATAGCGGAATATAAGCTTCTCTCAGCACAGGAGGAGTTATCTCAATAAATTTTTCACCTATAATCCCTGATTGCTGTATGGAAATTTCCGCACCCAAAGGCACTTCTACCCCGGGTTCTGTTATTACAAATTTTACTTTTACATAGCTTAAATCGGTAGAAATAAAAGGAGTAATTTCTTCTACCTGCCCGACACGAAGCCCCATTATTTGAACGCCCGAACCTGCTCTCATACCGTCAACGTCTTTAAAAATAACGTCAATCCGATTAGCGCCTGTCAAAGCCCGTCCTTTTAACCACATAATAGACATTATTAATATCATTAAAGATAGTATCGTTATTATTCCTACTTTTAGTGCCGGTGTAAATTTCATATATTATAACTCCTTGATTATATCCCTGCTGCGGTTCTCATCGGACCTTCTTTTTCCGCTTTTACGAACTGCTTTGTGTAAGGTGAATTGCAAAGCAGCATTTCCTGGGGTGTTCCCTCCCAAACTATATTTGCGTTATATAACATTATTACTCTGTCAGCCGTTCTTGTAATTGTTGACATCTGGTGTGTTACAACAATTGAGGCGGCTTTTAGTTCCTGTTTCAATACTACCATATAATCTTCTATAACGGTTGAAGAAATAGGGTCTAGCCCTGAAGTAGGTTCATCGTATAAAATTATTTTCGGGTTTGTAATAATGGCACGTGCAAAGCTTATACGTTTCTGCATTCCGCCCGATAATTCGCTCGGCATATCATCTTCAATCCCAGATAACCCTACAATTTTTAGTTTTTCTTTTACCAAATTTTCTATTTGTTCTTTTTTATAAAGCGTTTTGTATTTATCGCTTTCATTCAGAGCAAAGGCAATATTTTCAGAAATATCCAAACTGTCAAATAATGCGGAATATTGAAAAATCATCGCTAAATTATGGTCCGATAAAATAATTTTGCCTTTATCGGGAGCTAATAACCCGCTTATTATATTAAGTATTGTACTTTTGCCTGAACCGCTAAAGCCGACTATTGCAAGGGTTTCCCCCTCATTAACAGCGAAGGAGATATTTTTGAGTACCTCTTTGTCATCAAATTTTTTGTATATATTTTTTACTTCAATCATCGAAATTTCCTAGTCTATAAATATTGCCGAAATAATATAGTCAAAAATTGCCGCAGCAACTATCGACCATACTACTGCTTTTGTAGTTGATTTCCCTACGTCAATTGCACCGCCTTTTGTTTGATACCCTATAGAGCTGCAAATTATCGCAATCAAACAGCCAAAAACAGCCCCTTTAGTTAAGCTGGCAACGATGTCTTTTATGCTCAATCCAAGTCTTATGGATTCTAAATAGGCAGGGACTGCAAGCTCGGTATTGGTAACACTTGTAAAAAGCCCTCCGAGTATTCCCACTGTATTCGCTATAACCGTAATAAACGGCATAATTAATATTGCTCCTGCAACTTTTGGCGCAATCAAATATGCCAACGGATTGACTTGAAGGGTTTTCATTGCATCAACCTGATTGGATATTTTCATAGAGGCTATTTCAGCTGCCATAGATGAGCCTTCCATAAAAACTACGGCAAATGCCGCCATAATGGGACCGAGTTCTTTCAGCATAACCAGAGTTACAAAAGCACCTACAAATTCTCCCCCGCCCTGTTTGACCATTTCTATAGCAAGCTGCAGAGCTATAATCATGCCTGCAAGCCAGGAAATCATCATGGTAAGAGGGAGTGAATCCACCCCTATCCTGTTCGCTTCAATTATTATTCTTTTAAATTTGATTTTGCCACTGAAGAAAAGAAATAAAACTTCTTTGAAGGTTATGCCTATATGTCCGACACATTCTAAAAAGTCGGATAAATTCCTGAAATTATGACTTATACCTTTAAAAAGCAGAGAGTCTTGAATAATATTTTTCAATTTTGTATTTTGCATGGTTTTATTATACCAAATAAAGCTTTTTCTTTAGCAATTGTAAAAAAAATGAGGGCAAAAACCCTCATTTTTTTAATAACTTTTTGAGCCGACTAAACAGCTTTTTTTGCTGTGTCGACAATTTTAGTAAAAGCAACGGCATCTTTAACCGCAACATCAGCCAACATTTTTCTGTTAAGTATTATGTTCGCTTTTTTAAGAGCATTGGTCAATCTGCTGTAGCTAATACCGTTTATTCTTGCAGCAGCGTTAATTCTTGCAATCCAAAGTCTTCTCATTACTCTTTTTCTGACCCGACGGTCGCGATATTGGTATTTCAACGACTTCATAACTGCTTGGTTAGCAACTTTGAATATACGGCTTCTTGCGCCGATAAAGCTTTTAGCTAATTTTAAAATCTTTTTATGTCTTTTTCTTAAAACATTTCCGCGTTTAACTCTTGCCATGTTCCTCTCCTATCGGAATTTTTTAATGTATGGTAACTCTAATTTAATTTTTTCAAGATTAGCAGGAGAAACTTCCCTTGTTCCTGTTAACCTTCTTTTTCTGTCAGCTCCTTTGTGAGCTAAAAGGTGTTTTTTACCGGCTTTTTCACGAAGAATTTTGCCACTTGCAGTAACTTTGTATCTTTTTGCGCCGGCTTTATGCGTTTTCATTTTTGGCATGCCATGAACTCCTAAATATAATAATTTAATCTAACTTGACGGGGCTAAAATTGTTAAAAGATTTTTGCCTTCCAGCGATGGTTGTCTTTCAACTGTATGAGGTAATTCAGCTAAATCAGCAAGTATTCTGTTTGCCAGATCAAATGCCAATTGACTGTGCTGCATTTCTCTTCCCCTTAACATTACCACGACCTTAACTTTATTTCCAGCCTCAATAAATTTCTTGATGCTTCTTATCCTAACGTTGTAGTCATGGGTGTCTATTTTATAACGAAGTTTAATTTCTTTCAACTCAACTACGTGTTGTTTTTTCTTCGCTTCTTTGGCTTTTTTTTCAGTTTCAAACTTAAATTTGCCGTAATCTAAAATTTTTGCAACCGGAGGGGCTTGGTTGGGGCTGATTATTACAAGGTCTAAATTTCTGTCGTTTGCCATTTCCTGAGCTTTTTGCGTAGCAATAACGCCTAAATTTTCGCCATTTTCATCTATCAGTCTTACTTCTTTGGCTCTGATTCTTTCATTTATCAGATTTTGAGCCTGTGTTTTATTTTCGCTAATGGTTTTCCCTCCAAATTGTAAAAATTCTCAAGTTTAATTATTCAATAAATATACCTTTTGGTCAAGCTTCTAGTGGAAAAAGTGTCTTATACCCGTAAAAATCATCGCAATATTATATCTGTTGCACTCATCAATTACGTCTTGGTCTTTTATACTTCCGCCCGGCTGAATTATAGCGGATATTCTTGATTGACCCGCTATTTGAATATTGTCTGTAGCGGGGAAAAATCCGTCGCTTGCTATAACAGCATCTTTTGCTTCATCACAAGCTTGAGCAAGTGCTATTTCCATAGATGCTATTCTGCTTGTTTGACCTGCACCTATACCTATTGTTCGTTTATCTTTTGCGATTACAACAGCGTTTGATTTTACGTGTTTTGCTACCTTCCACGCAAAAATCATATCTTCTACCATTCTTGCATCGGGCTTTGTTTCTGTAACAACCTTAAAGTTATCTTTTGTAAGTTCTTTATTTTCATTCATTTGGACAAGCGTACCGAAGCCTGTATTTTTAATATCTAAAAGTTTTTTGTTTTTAAATTTTGCAGGCGCTTCAAAAACTTTTACCAAACGAAGATTTTTCTTTTCTTTAAGGATTTCAATAGCTTTGTCTTCAAAATCAGGGGCTATGATAACTTCTAAAAAGATTTCTTTCATCAACTTGGCTGTTTTCTCATCCACTGTATTGTTAAACGCAACTATTCCGCCGAAAGCGCTTATCGGGTCGCACTCAAGCGCTTTTTGATAAGCTTCTGCCACAGTTTCACCTAACGCAGCTCCGCAAGGATTGTTGTGTTTAATTATGCAGGCACAATCAACGTCGATAAATTCGCTTACTATTTTGTAACCGGCATTCATATCAGCAATATTGTTAAAAGACAGTTCTTTGCCGTTCAGAAGTTCAAATGAGGCTCTCTGCCCGTTGTCGTACAATCCGGCCTGTTGATGAGGATTTTCCCCGTATCTTAATTCTTGAAGCAAATTAAGGTCTATAGCGATATTATCGTCAAGGTTTTTTTCAAAAAGAGTTGCAAAAATTTCTTTGTCGTACTTAAAGGTAAGTTCAAACGCTTTTTTTGCGAGGTCTTTTCTGTACGCTTCTGTGGTGATACCGTTATTTTCTTCAAGTTCTTTAATCAGGCTGACGTACTGTTCAGGTGATGTAATAACGGTTTTAAACTTGTAATTTTTCGCTGCTGCTCTTATAAGTGTAACCCCGCCGATATCGATAAAATCTACCGTTTTTTCCGCTGAAAACGGGTAAAGATTAACAACCACAATATCTATAGATTCAATGTCATTTGCTTTAAGGTCTTCGATATCGGATTGGACATCGTTTCTTGCCAAAATTGCACCTGCGATTTTGGGGTGAAGGGTCTTTACTCTCCCGCCTAAAATCTCATCAGCGCCTGTATATTTGCTGATTTCTGTGCAGCTTATGCTGTTTTCTTGCAAAAATTTATAAGTACCGCCGCTTGCAAGTATTTCGTAACCTGATTTTATAAGTGTTTCAGCTAATTGTACAACATTTATTTTGTCATATACACTGATTAAAGCTCTTTTCTTCAATTTTTTAACCCTCTTGAAATATCAATCTTATAATCAGCATAAGGCAAAAAGATTGAAGTTCAATCCTCCTGTCTGAAAAATTCAAGCAAAGCAGAAGGAGTATTTTTCTTTGTAAAGCAGCTGAAAGTCAAGTACGCCTTGGCTCTTGTTATAGCAACATATATTAACCTTAGGGTTTCTTCGATTTCTTCTTTTGCTATAGAACTTGGCAAAATATTCTTTTTGCCCGATAGAGCGTCCAATTTATTCAAAAGCGGTTTTTTCCTGTTCTTGATTTTTTTTACCAGTTTTACAAAGTCTGTTTGATAATTAAAATCACTGAATTCAGGGATATATACGGAGCTGAATTCGTCCCCTTTTGCTTTGTGAATAGTCATAATTTGTACATATCCCGAGAGGTCTGAGCTTTCGTCTTCTTTTGAGAAAAGATTGAGGTTTCTGATTGAGCCTTTTGTAAGCAGATTTTTGAAATATTTAATGACCTGCGGAAGTTTATTCAGGGAAAATTTCTCATCCACATCAAGCGAATTGATATAACGCTTGATTAAAATCGAAAACAGATGGGCGTTGGATTTATCCGTTACGTCTTCAAAATGCGAGTTTGCTACCCTTATTATAAGTTCCTGAATTGAGTTACAAGGATTTTCCGCTATTTCAAATACCGCCCACCAAAATTCTTCCAAATCAGGGGTTTTTATAGGGAAGTTTTTAATATATTCGGGGTTGATAAAGCTCTGCTGTCTTTCTTTTTCTATCAGGTTAAAAATTTCTTCATTAAATCTGAATTTTTCTATTTCACAAAAAAGCTTGTATAGTTTTGCTATAGCTTTATTATCGTAAGGATTGAGATAAACTTCAAAACAGCCCAGTATAAACAAAAAAGATTTCTTTTGCTTGATATTATCACCCCTAAAGATTACCTTTAGGTTGTTTTTTTCAAGATATTGCGCCCATTCCAGCACCTGTTTGTTGCGTCGTAACAAGATACCGAAAGTATGGCTTTTATTTTCTTCCAGTTTTCTTTTTATGTCATTCAGGACAAACTCTTTTTCCATAAAATTTTCTTCAAACTTCTTTATAGAAATCGGGTTTTGTACTTTTGGGTTTTTACCTTTTACCGGCGCCATTTTAATATTGTAGAAGGCATCTTGGTATACGGGGATAGTTTTTGAATAGTTTATAAAATTATTGGCAAGTTCGTATATTTGTTTTGTACATCTTTGAGAACGGTGCATTTCAACTTTTTTACTTTTGGAAATAAAATCTTTGAACCCTGTAATATCAGCCTCGCTAAAAGTCCCTGTTATTGCTTGGTTTATATCACCGCAGCGTATGAGATTTTTGTATTTACCGCTTAAAAGGGTTATAAATTCCTGCTGGATTGCACTTGAATCTTGGGCTTCATCTTCAATTACGTACATGAATTTTTCCTGATAAAATTCTCTGACGTCTTTGAAGTCGCGAAGCAGCTTTATAGCTAAAATCAAAAGGTCATCATAATCAACGAGTTCAAGCTCTCTCAACATTTTTTGGTATTCATCATATATTATTTTAAATTCTTTTACAGTCAGGTCTGAATTATCAAGGCTGATTTGCCTTGTTTTAGCTTTTGAAATACCTGTGCTTTGCAAGTTCATCCAATCTTCAAAATCAGGCTCGCCAATGGGAAAACACCTTACACATATATCTCTGATTATTGAAGAGCGCAGGCTGTCATCACAAATTGAAAAATTACTGCTTAAATTTACGAGAGTAAAATGGTCATTTTCAAGCAGGATTTTGTAGGCTAAAGCATGGATAGTGCTTATATTGGGCAAATTAGCGGCGTTGTTGGTTATTTTCTTTATTTTAGCGAGGAAATTTCTTGCGGCGGATTCCATATAGGTAAGAATGAGTAGATTTTTGGCATTGATGCCTTCTTGCATCAGTTTAATTGTTAAAGCCAGCATAACGGTGGTTTTGCCTGCCCCGGGTACCGCAGGAACCGCAAGGGAACCTTCTTTGTAGTTGAATATTTCTTTCTGGTCATCTCTCGGAACAAAGTTAAACTCATAACGGTTAATATCTTCAGGAAGAATATATTCTATAATCCCCGAGTTATTTTCTCTTCCTTGCGAATCAAAATCACTCGTGTATACAAATATTTTTTCTTTAGCACAAAGGGTTAGTTTTCTCATAGTATGAGCTGTTTTTTTGATGGTCAATTCGGCGTTTAATTCACTTGTGTAATTTTTAATATCGGAATTTTTCTGAAAAACCCATGCATTGTAGATAGTTCCCGTGTCTTCTTTTACCCAGTTTCTTGATGAAGCGTCAAGCCAAATTTGATAATCTGACGTAAGGTTATAATCAATTATTTTTTGCGGTGTTGCAATAATTACACTGTCAGGCTGGATTTGAGCGGGTTTTGACGGGGTTTCAGATACTATAGAGCTTTTTATATGGTTAAGCCAGTCTAAATCCGTTAAATTTAAACTCTCTTTTATTTTTTCATATTCTTCTATGGACTTTAAAAGCAGGTTAATACATTCAAAGTCGTGAGGTATAGGGGCATTGGGGGCTAAAAGAGTTTCAAATATTTTTATAAATTGTTCGGAGAGTTTTTGGGTTTTAACTTCATCATCCGTAATGAGATTTAAAAGCGTATTGTAAGAGTTATAAATATCACCTTCCATAGCGGGTAATTTGTGATGTTTGGCAAAATATTTTACGATTTCTCCGCATTTAAAAATTGGTATGTTCAGCAGTCCATTCAAAAGTCTTCGTATTTCAAAAATACCCGGGTCAATTCCCTGCTCCGGATTTATAAGAGAAAGAACGCTAAGCGTTGCAGATACCAAAATATCATCGGTTATTTTTTCATTCCCCGCAAATACCTGTGTATTTATGTGATGTTTATGCAGGGCGGTTTGCAGAGAATAAATACTTACCTCGTCAAAATCAGGGATGACAACAATTATTTCGCAAGGTGCGGCTTTTGTTTTTGTGATAAGTTTTGTTATTTTTACCGAAGCTTCATCAAGCATTTCGAGCTTTAGACGAGCTGAAGCTGTTTCAAAATTTTCTAAAATATTATGTTCGGTATTTATTATATTTTCAAAGAGCTTTTGAGCGTCATCTCGGGTTTTAGACTTATTTTTAAATTCAATTATTTCAGGATTAAAGCTTTTCATTATATCATCTGTGAAATTTTCATACCCGCAGAGATACCCCATTCTGGAGCAGCCTTTCGGGTCTGCTAAAATACAATACTTTACGGGTTTAGAGAGCATATATTCGCAAAATTTATATGCGGCATAGTTATATTCATCAGCCCCCTGTACAAAAAAGTATTCAATCCCATCAAAATCATTAATTAAATTATTCTCTATTAAATAAGCAAAAGCGCTCATTTGTTTGAGGTTGTCAAAAATCCTTGCCTTGGAAGATATATTTTTATAGGTATTTAGGGTTGACTTTGCACTTTTGGCGAAGGACTCGTTTAATATGATTGATTTTTCATCAACTTCTTTTGGCGAAAGCCGGTTTTCTATAATAAGCTTATACCTTCTTAAAAGCTGGTGCATAAGATTATTTTTTGAAAAATAATCGTTGAAGTCTTCTTCTTTTATAATATTTTTAAGAAAATATTGAGCGCTGTCCAATCCGCATAAAAGCGGCATAGGGTAAAAATTGTCCTTTGATAAGATTTTTTCCAGTGTAATCCAGTTTTTTGCTATCGAGTTATATACTATTCCCGAAAAAGAATACACTTTTAGAGTGGAAATGCCGCATTCTTTGGAGAAAATCTCCTCATTAATTTGGGTCAGAATTTTTTCTTTTATAAAGCTGTTTTGAGCCAGCACAAGGATTTTTGAACTTTGCACTCCGTTGTTTAAAAGTTCAATTACATTTTTTGCAATGTAATCAATTTGCTGCTGCGGTTCGTTTGAAAATATTAACATTATTTCTTATCAATTTTATGCCTGTTTTTATACTAGCAAAAAATCAGATAATGGGTGGTTGTGTTAACAATTCGAGTGATTTTTGGCACAAAATGTTCATATTTCCGTAATATTCAATGCCTGCTTCATCTTTTACAAGGTCAAGAGCTTTAGCTGATATTTCCTGCAGCTGTTTAAGTAAATCTATAGTTTGGGCAATTTCTCTAAACAGTGTCCCTTCGTCCCGTATTGTCGAATTCGATTCGCCGAAGAACATTCTGCCCCAGTTTTTATATTGTTCTGTAGTGTTAGTTTTATTCAGGTGCGCCCATTCATAAACATGCGTTGCAACACTGTTGTTAGGTGCAATGGGGATATATCCTTTTGTAGAATTAGCTATTTTTTTGTTATAGTCATCTACGGTTGAAAACAGAGTTTTTACAAAATCACTCAGCCTCGTGCTTTCGTGGTAAAACTCCGATGCCTTCGGCATAGTAGCGGGAGCATTAAAAGTTTGATTTTTGTCCATAAATTCGGTAATGTTTGCCATTAAACCAACCGCAGCTGCAAATTCGAATTCATCCATATTTGCAAGATTTTTCGAATAAACGGTATTTATCACGGGGATTTGGTAGTAACCCTTCAGGCTGCTTAGAAGATTTCCCTTATTTGTTACGTTATTGTCCTTGTCTATAAAGTTAAACATTTTTAGGATATTTTTCTTTTGGTCAAAAATATTCTTTAATTCGGTTGATTTTTCACCTGCTTGAAATTCATCTTCATCATAGCTGAACAACGATTTATCAATTAACTCAAGCATTACGTCATCATTTTTTGTATGTTTATAATATTCAGCTATAAAAGCATAATCAGGAGTGAAACTGCTTTTTAATGCATTAGGCGGTGATTTGACAAGAGTTTGAAATTTTTTACTTTGAGTTTCATCACTGCTTAATGTGTAAGCGTAACCGATTTTATCAATACCGCGTCTGCCGGCTCTGCCTGCCATCTGATGAAATTCATTAGGAGTTAATTCACGTTTGCCGTCCGCATCATCAGCTGTGCCGAGCGAAGTTGGTTTGCGCGAAGAGGTTATAACAACGCTCCTGGCAGGCATATTAATTCCTGCTGACAGCGTTTCTGTTGCAAGGACTACTTTTACGAGTTTTTTCTGAAACAGTTCTTCAATAAGTTCTTTTTGGGTGGGCAATAAACCTGCATTATGTATTGCAAAACCTCTTTTTAAAGCTTCCCTGTCTAACGTAACTCCAAGATACTTTCCTTCTTTTCTATATCTTCCTATTATTTTATCTATTTCTTGTGATTCAGAAGCAGTGTTCAATCTTATGCCGCTTGCCGATAATTTTTCCAATAGCCGTTTACATTGTTTTTTGCTGAATATAAAGAATATTGCGGGTAATTTGTTTTGTTGTTGAAGCATGCCTACTGTTTCAAAATAACTTTCATCGCTTATTACGGATGTACCTTTCATCGAACCGCTGCTTCCCGGTGAAATATATTTTGAGTGTCTGCCTGATTTGATAAATTTCCCGGATTTGCTGCTTTTACTGTTAATCATTTTTGACGTAACCGTTAAATCTTCAAAAACCAAAGGAACATGCCTTTTTGATGAAGGAACATCAACCAATTTGCTTTCTTTTTGTTTTACACTTGACATCCAGTCGTTAATTTCTTTGTTATTACCTATAGTTGCAGACAATGATAACATCTGCGTTTTGGGGTCAGAGAGCAAAATTGCCAGTTCCCAAACTCCGCCCCTGTCTACATCTCCTAAATAGTGAAGCTCATCAAATATTACTGTCTTTAAGTTATCAAGCATATCTGATTGCTGCTCAAATTTATTTGCAAAAAGCATATTTCTGTAAATTTCGGTGGTCATAAGAATTATCGGAGCATGCGGGTTAATTTTAACGTCGCCTGTTAATAACCCTACGTTTTCTTTGCCGTAGGTTTTTTGAAATGCTCTGAATTTTTCATTGCTTAATGCTTTTAAAGGTGCGGTATAGAATGTTTTTTTACCTTCTTTAAGATTTTTTGTAATCACATAATGCGCTATAGCTGTTTTACCGGTACCGGTAGGGGCTGTTACCAAAACATCATTGTTATTGAACAGTTTTGATGCTGCGCTTAATTGATATTCATCGGGATTTGCTTTTTCGGGGAGCTGAAAATAATTGTCTTTTAATGTTTGAAAAAACTCAACGCCTTTAAAGGATATCAAATCTTTATATCCGCCCCTGAGCTCTTGTATTTTAAAGTCAGGAGCGCTTAGCTCATGCTTACGAGTATTTTGCTGAACAGGAGAAGTATTGTGAATTCTTAACCCCGTAGAAATGGGTAGAATATGGTTCATTATGACCTCAAATCTTACTTCCGTAGTCTCAATAACAAAAAATCATGCTATCCACGTTTGCTTTAAAACCATTATTGTCTTTTTTTTTATACTTTTTGAAAAGTTTTTAACATTTTTTTACAAAACACGTCATTTCTTACAACTTGTAAAAATCTACCATAATGAAAATTTTTAATTTATACTTGTTTATATGAAGAAGAAAAAATTACCAACAGTTGCTGTAATCGGACGCCCTAATGTCGGAAAATCAACATTTACAAACAGACTTCTCGGGGCAAGAGAGTCCATAGTTGATGACATGCCCGGCGTTACAAGAGACAGGATATATTTCAAAGCCGAATGGACGGGACGAAGCTTTACCCTGATTGATACGGGCGGAATTATCCCCTCGGGTGAGGGCGAAATAATGGTTTCAATTCTTGAGCAGGCTAGTATTGCTATGGAAGAAGCCGATGCAATAATATTTATTACCGACGCAAAAAGCGGCGTAAATCCTGTTGATATTGATATTGCCAATCTTTTACGGCGCAGCGAAAAAAAGGTATTTTTAGCCGTAAATAAGGTTGATGCTCCTGAAAAAACAGCCTTAATCCATGAGTTCTATGAACTTGGATTGGGAGAACCTTATCCTGTATCAGCTCTGCATGGTTCCGGCGGAGTGGGTGATTTACTCGATGATGTTTTAAAGGTGCTTCCCGAGTGTGAAGAAGTTGAAGAAGAAAAGGTTATAAAAGTAGCTATAGTCGGTAAACCCAATGCAGGCAAGTCTTCTCTTATAAATACCCTGCTTGGTGAACAAAGAGTTATAGTAAGCGAAAAAGCGGGAACTACCAGAGATACCATTGATTCCAAGCTCAAAATCAACGGTAAAGATTATATCCTTGTAGATACTGCAGGTATCAGAAAAAAATCAAGGGTTGAATACGGAGTTGAAAGATTTGCCGTTACAAGAGCCATAAAAGCTGTCAATTCTGCCGATGTGGTTTTAGTGGTGGTAGATGTTGCAGAAGGGTTTAGCGAACAGGATAAAAAAATCATTGCTTTAGCTCAAGACTCGGGTAAAGCCGTTATTATCGCTATGAATAAGTGGGATTTGATAGAAAATAAACATTCTGCAACCATAAATGAATATACAAACAGAGTCAGAAAAGATGCGCCGTACTTTGATTATATACCTATGATTTTTATAAGCGCACTGGAAAGGCAAAGGGTTACGAAGATTTTTGAGCTTGTAGACAGCGCTTATGAGCAAACCTCTAAAAGATTGCCTACAGCGCTATTTAACAAAGTTTTGCTTGAAGCCTATGCTCTAAATCCTCCGTTGAGCATTAAAGGCAAAAGGTTAAAGGTATACTATGCCACACAGGTAGGTATTGCACCTCCGCATTTTGTAATCTTTGTTAATGACTATAAACTTGCAAAAGATTCTTATACGAGGTATTTGGATAAAAAAATAAGAGAAGCATTCGGTTTTGGAGGAACGCCGTTAAGATTGTTCTTCAAAAACAGAAAAGACAAAGGAGATTAAGAAAAAGATGGATTTGATGTCGATTGTTTGGATTTTTGTAATTACGTTAGCCGCATACATAATAGGTTCTTTTCCCACAGGTTATTTGCTGGTTAAACTTACTAAAGGAACTGATATCAGAGAGGTAGGCTCAGGCGGCATAGGTGCAACCAATGTAAAGCGTGTTCTTGGCAAAAAGGGCTTTTTTCTTGTTATGTTTCTTGATGCAATGAAAGGTTTTTTGCCCGTGCTTTTGGCGCAGTATCTTGAAGTGAAGTTTAACCTTTATCCTTCTTTACATATACTGCCTGTACTTGTGGCATTTGCTCTTGTTATAGGACACAGCAAATCGATTTTCCTTGGTTTTGTCGGTGGAAAATCAGTTGCAACAGGCGGGGGGGCTATTTTAGCGATGAACTACCCAGCCGCACTTATAGGTTTGGTTATATGGAGTGTAATTTGCTATACATCAAAGTATATCTCACTTGGTTCAATAGCGGGGATGTTCCTTATTCCGTTTTTAATGTATTTTGCAAAAGCGCCGTTAAGTTATGTGATATTCTGTGCAATTACCGCAATTTATGTTATATTTTTACATAGAGAAAATATTAAAAGGCTGTTTAACGGCACCGAAAATAAAGTAAGACAATAAAAGAGTGGAGAACTATATGAAATTAGCTGTTTTAGGAGCAGGAAGCTGGGGTTTAACACTTGCCTGGCTTTTATCTAAAAATTTTGATACTGTATCCGTTTGGGGCAGACAGGAAGATATGACCCCTGATTTTATGGAAACAAAAATAAAAAAATATCCTTTAGAAGTAACACTTCCTCAAAAGGTAGAGTTAACAACAAATTTGACCGAAGCTATTCAAGATGCAAAAATTATACTTATGGTTGTATCAACCGCAGGTACACGTCCTGTTTGTGAATTGCTTGCAAACTCCGGACTGAAAGATAACCAAGTTATAGTTAATGCTTCAAAAGGGATTGAACTTCCTTCTTTAAAGACTTTAAGCAAAGTTATAGCAGAAGTTCTGCCCGATAACCCTATTGCGGTATTATCAGGTCCAACCTTGGCGGGCGAAGTTTTAAAAGGGCTGCCCACTGCGGCAAGTATAGCTTGTAAAGATATAGAAGTAGCGGACAAATTACAAGAACTCTTAAGCGTAAACAATAAGTTCAGAATTTACACAAATACTGACGTTACCGGCGTAGAGCTTGGCGGCAGTTTGAAAAACGTTGTTGCTATCGCTTCCGGATTTGTGGATGCGTGCGGCTTTGGCGCTAATGCAAGAGGGGCTATCCTTACAAGAGGGCTGGCTGAAATAGTCAGGGTCGGGATGGAACTGGGTGCTAATCCTTCAACTTTATACGGTTTATCAGGTATAGGCGATTTGATTGCTACCTGCTCCAGCCCTTTAAGCCGAAACTATCAGGTAGGCTACAGGCTGGGTCAGGGTAAAAAACTTGATGACATCCTTAGAGAACTGGGAGCTATCGCAGAAGGAGTTAAAACATCTAAAGCCTTATGTGAACTGTCTGATAAGCTTAATATTGAAACTCCGCTTTCAGAAACCGTATATGAAGCGGTATTCACCGATATCTCAATAGACCAGATAATATTTAAGCTTATGAACAGGAAGCTTAAAAGGGAAGAAATCTACACAAACTAGTTCAGGAAAAAATGTCAATATCAGAATTTGAAAGTAAAATACATTCTCTTTTGAAAAATGTTACAAAACCATACCGTTTTGTGGGCGCAGAACAGGGAAGTATAACCAAAGACCCTGCAAATGTAGAGCTTTTTACATGTATAGTTTTTCCTGATATGTACGAAGTCGCGATTTCAAACCTCGGGCATAGGATTTTGTACCATATACTTAATGCTAACCCTAAAATCCTGTGTGATCGTGCTTATGCGCCAAGCGCGGATTTTTTGCAACTAATGCAGGCTAATAATATACCGCTTTATGCTGTGGATACTTTCAAGCCTTTGGGCGAATTTGACGCTTTGGCTTTTTCGTTATCTTATGAGTTAAGTTATCCCACTGTTTTAAAAATGCTTGAATTATCTGATGTTCCTGTCAAGTCAAAAGAGCGTGGCGAAAACTCGCCTATTATTTTAGCGGGCGGACAAGGAGCTTATAATCCCGAACCTATGGCTGATTTTATCGATGTTTTTGTAATCGGAGACGGAGAAGATTCCATAAAAGAAGTATTTGAAAAGATTCTGGAGCTGAAAAAACAAGGCATAAACCGCAAAGGAATTATTACAGCTTTGTCCCAAATAGAGGGAGTTTATGTTCCTGCTTTATATTCATCAAATTACGATTTCTCAAAGCCAATACCCCTTGACGATGGAGCTCCTGCGGTTGTAAAAAAGCGCAATGCCGTTTTTTGCGATGAAACATTTCCCGTTGATTTTCCCGTTCCGTTATCACCTTGCGTTCATGACAGGGTTGTGGTTGAAATCAGAAGAGGCTGCGGCAGGATGTGCCGTTTTTGCCAGTCCTGTTTTGTCAATTTGCCCGTCAGAGAACGCGACAGCGCTGATATAGTAAGATTGGTTGATAAATCCCTTAAAAATACAGGATATGAGGAATATTCTCTTTTATCACTCTCTTCTAACGATTATAACGGCATAGAACCTTTAATTGCATGCTTAAACTCACACCATTCCAAAAACGGTATCTCTGTTTCTTTGCCAAGCCAAAGAGCGGATAAATTCAACATTAACCTTGCTAATTTAGTCCAATCGGTCAGAAAAAGCACTATTACCATTGCAATTGAGGCAGGAAGCCAAAGACTGCGTGATGCAATAAACAAAAATCTGACCGAAGAGCAGGTCATATCGGGTGTTCTTGATGCTTACAAGGCAGGATGGCACAGCGTAAAATTGTATTTTATCCTGGGTCTTCCAACGGAAACTTTTGAGGATTTGGACGAAACAGCGGCACTTTTATCACGATTAAAATATCAGGCAAAAGAGCTTAAATCAGAGTTGAATTTACCTAAACATTTGTCGCTCACTGCAACCGTTTCTATTTTTGTACCTAAAGCTTTTACCCCGTTTCAGTGGTGTGCGCAAAATTCACCCGAACTTATAAAAGAAAAAATCACTTATTTGAAAGAAAAAACTAAATTCTTAAAGGGCGTAAGGTTAAATTTTCACAGTATATTTTTATCTCAGATTGAGGCTGTATTTGCAAGAGGCGACAGAAGTTTATGCAAATTTATGGAGAAGCTGTGGCAAAACGGCTCTTATCTTGATGCCTGGAATGAAAATTTTAACAGGGATGTTTGGATAAGAAGCGCAGAAGAATCAGGCATTAACCTCGATGATTATTCTTGCAGGGAAATTGATACAAACGTTGAATTACCGTGGGATTTTATTGATATAGGGGTTTCAAAAGACTTCTTATTGAAAGAATACGAAGATTCAAAATCAAATAAACAAAACCCTGCCTGCGACGAAAAATGTGTGCAATGCGGCGTTTGTTCAGGTGCAATAAAAAAAACTATTAACAAGAATATTCCGGAAATTAACCCTGAGCAAAAAGAGTATAATTTTACACAGGAAAACGCTAAAAAAGAAGTCTTCAGATACAGAATCAAGTTGACTAAAAAAGGAAAATTGAAGTTTATATCTCATTTGGACTTTTTAGGGATTATATACAAAGCGGTGAAAATGGCTGATTTAAGAGTAGCCTATTCTCTGGGTTTTAACCCTACCCCAAAGATTTCTTTGGCTGTAGCGCTGCCTTTGTTTCTTGAAGGTGAGGCGGAATTAGCTGATATTGAGTTATATGAGGATATTACTCCCGAAGAATTGGTGCGCAGAATAAATTTGGTTTTGCATAAAGATTCAAGGGTTTTAAAAGCCCAAAAACTCGATAAATCATCAGACAGCATAGACAAGACAGTCCATTGGGCAGAATACGAAGCTTTTGTTCCTAAAAAAAATAACTTGATTAAAAATGACTTAGAAGGTAAAATAAATCATGTTCTCTCAAGCGAAAGTATACTCGTTGAGAAAACGAACAAAAAAAGCTTAAAAAAACAAATTGAAATCAGAAAATCCATTGATTCGATTGTACTAGAGAAAGACGATGATTTTTACAGAGTAAAATTTGTATTGAGAGCCGCCCAGGGTGATAAGGATGGATTGAACACTCCGTCTTTCAGGGCAGATGAGTTTATGAAACTGCTGTTGGGTAACGCAGATTATCAGGCAGTAAGACTAAGGTTATTAGACGAAAATAAAAAAAGTTTATTATAGGTTTATGAAATTTTATACGAGGAAAAATTAAATATGACAAAATCAATTATTATCTCAGAAAGAGATAACATCGGTGCTGTGATTGAAAACGGCAAAGTTTCGGAATTTTTTGTACAAAGAGGTGATATCCTCTTAAATGATGTTTATTTGGCAACCGTGGAGAACATCCTGCCAAGTATTGATGCGGCATTTGTGAACGTAGGTTCGGATAAAATGGGCTTTTTGCATGCTTCTGATGTTGTGGGCAAAGGCAGTTTGGAAGAAAAGTTAAAACCAAAGCAAAGGATTTTGGTACAGGTTGTTAAAGAACCGACAGGACACAAAGGCCCGAGGGTAACAATGTCAATTTCTTTACCCGGAAGATTTTTAGTTTTGATGCCTGATGAAAAAGGTATTAACGTAAGTAAAAAGATTGAATCCGCTAAAGAAAGAGCCAGATTAAAATCAGTTGTAAGTTTACTTAAACCCGCAGGACTGGGCGTTATTATAAGAACCGAAGCAGAAGGACAATCGGAATCTGAAATTCAGGAAGATTTAGAACTTTTGCTTGAAAAATGGAATGATATAGTAACAGCAACCGATACGGTCAATCCGCCGGCACTTGTCGCCCGTGATCAGGATTTGCTTTATAAAATCATCAGAGAATCCTGCAGCGAAGATACGGACGAAATTGTTGTCGATACTTCATTTGCCTTGCACAGAACCAATCAGCTGTTACAAAGCTGGAATATGAACCAAAATATCAACGTAAGCGTTCATAAAGGAAATGATTCCCTGCTTGTTAATAAAGGTATCGATAAAGAGATAAAAACAGCGCTTCAAACCAAAGTTAACCTCCCTTGCGGCGGATATCTATTTATCCAGCAGACAGAAGCTTTAACCGTTATTGACGTAAACAGCGGTAAGTTTACATCAGGCGGCACACAAAATGAAACCATCAGAAAAACCAACCTGGAATCAATAGATGAAATTGCCCGTCAGCTTAAATTAAGAAATATCGGCGGTATGATTATTGTCGATTTTATCGATATGGATAACAGAGCCGATAAAATTAAAATTTTAGAATACCTGGAAGAAGCTCTTGAACCTGACAAATCACGCCCTCAAGTCGGTCAAATATCCGATTTGGGATTGGTTGAGCTTACAAGACACAGACAAGGGCAAAGCCTGCAGGAAATCTTCTCCAAAAAATGCCCTGCCTGTAACGGTACAGGTTATATTTTGGATGCTTTCAATTTTGCAAGTTCACCGGCAGAGGGTGAATATAAAGCTAAGGGAACCAAGATTAAACTTACTTCCATTAAGCCGCAGAATAATAACGATAATAAAAAACAAAACCATAAAAATTCACAACAACAAGTACAAGAACCGCAGGCAGCTGCCGAAGAACCTAAAAAGCAAACCAAAATAGAAACATCACCCTCTTTGAATGCTTCACTGCAAAAGACACAAAATAAAAAAGAACAAACAAGGAAATTTGTTTTTAACCAGGAAGTGATAAAAACCTTCATAGGTGAAACAGGGGTTATGCTGCCTTTGGCTAATATTGTCCGTTCAGCCAGGATACCTGTTAATACTGTGAATAACAAATTCCCTCATTGGATGAACAGAGACACATTTATGAAGCTTACAGAGCTTGAAACTGTAGTTGCAAATCCAAATTTAACTGCTAAAATTAAAACACATGAGGGAAAAGTTGAAGCGCTAAAGGCAGAAAAAGCGGCTTCTAAATTCGATTTAGAAGTTGAAACGCCTGACCAACAGAAAAAAATAATCAAGCCAAGAAAAACTACATCTAAACCCAGAGTCCGTAAGGCGCCTTCAACTGTTAAAAAATCCAAATAGAAGGGTAAAAAAATATGTTTAAAAAAGTATTAAATATTTTTCTTATACTTTTAGTAACAATTTCAGTGAATTATGCGTTTAATGTTCATTACGCTATAGCTGCCGAAGAAAAATCAATTGATGAAATGGTTCAACAGCAGACTGCTAAAGTTGATGATAAAACAAACGATGTATTGCAAAAACCTTTTCCCAAAGAGGAACAACCTGAGAAAGAACCCGGCAAAATCAGCAGTTTGTTTATTAAAGGGATTGCTGCTATTCTAATATTTTTGTTTATTGCAGTTATATTTTCTTTTGTTTTCATTGCAAAATTGCAGCGCACTAAAGAAGAAAGACAAAAAAAATTGAAAAACAATTCCGATTTAACACATGCAACCGATGATTTTGCAAGACACAGAATGAAGAATATCAGGAAGTAAATTTGAAAAAATTAGCTGTTATAGTTCCTTGTTACAACGAAGAAGAGGTTTTTTTATTAACCCAAAAAGCTTTGAGCGATTTGCTTAACAGACTTATATCTTTGGGCAAGATAAGTAACGATAGTTTTGTATGCTTTGTTAATGACGGCAGCAAAGATACCACCTGGGAGTTGATATCCGGCGCAGCTCAAAATTCAAGCATTATTAAAGGTATTAATCTCTCCAGGAATTTCGGTCATCAAGGTGCGCTGATTGCCGGTTTGTTTAATTTAGATGCCGACTATTACGTTTCTATAGATGCGGATTTGCAGGACGATGAAAATGCTATTGAACAAATGGTTGATTTGGCTGATGAAGGCTCTGAGATTGTATATGGGGTCAGAAAAGAGAGAAAAACGGATTCCGTCTTTAAAAGAGAAACAGCGTTAATGTTTTATAGAGTTATGGGATTTTTAGGGGTCGAAATTGTTCACAATCATGCAGATTACAGGCTTTTGACTAAAAGAGCCGTTGAGACATTGAAACAATTTCAGGAAAAAAATCTTTTTATAAGAGCGATGATACCGCTTTTGGGGTATAAATCCGCCAAGGTGTTTTACGACAGGAAAAAACGTTTACTTGGCGAGTCTAAATATCCGCTTAAAAAAATGCTTTCATTTGCCTGGGAAGGTATAACAAGTTTTTCGGTTAAACCGTTGAGATTGGTTACAACTTTTGGAATGCTTACCTGTCTTTTGAGTTTAGCATTGATTGTTTATTCCGTTGTTCGCTATGTAGTGCATGATGTTATATCGGGCTGGTCATCTTTGATAATTGCAATAAGCCTTTTTAGCGGAGTGCAGCTGCTTTGTTTGGGTATAATAGGTGAATACATAGGCAAATTATACAAAGAAGCCAAAAACAGACCGTCTTATATAATTTCTGAAATCATATAATTTTTTTGTGATAAGATTGTACCTGCGAGGTAAAAATGGAAAAAATTACTGTTGTAACGGTAGATGATACAAAAGAATGGCTGTTTTTTCATAAAAAAATCCTAACTTATCTGCTTGCGAATTATGATGTTGATTATATTACTTTCAGCAGTGCAAAAGACTGTCATGAGTTTTTGACTTCTTATGACGGCAATGTGGATTTATTTATAACAGACCTTGAGATGGAGCCGATGGAAATTTTAGCCGGAGAATGGCTTCTTTTAAATACCAAAGATTTACCTTGCCTTAAAAATACGATAAAGTTGATTATTTCCGCCTCACCTTCTATAAAACGGGTCTCAAAAACCACCGATACACCTTACTTGTCTAAGGTTAATTACCATGCAAACCCTATGTTGCTAAAATATAAGTTGGAAAGAAGGTTTGCAAATGTCAAATAACATTTTAAACGGTAAAAATATTTTATTGGGCGTAACAGGCGGCATAGCTGCCTATAAGGTTTGTGAATTAATCAGAATGTATAAAAAAAACGGCGCAAATGTAAAAGTTCTTCTGACCCCTGCTGCCAAAGAATTTGTTACAGAAGTTACTCTTGCCACATTATCTCAAAACCCTGTTTATATCGAGCAATTTGATGCAAAAAACTGGAAGCCGGAGCATATATCTCTTGCTGATGAAGCTGATATTTTTGTAATTGCTCCTGTTAGTGCCAACACTATTTCAAAAATAGCAAACGGTATTGCCGATAATCTTTTGACCTCAATCGCCTGCGCTTTTAGAAAACCTTTTATTATCGCTCCTGCAATGAATTGCGGTATGTATAAGAACAATTTTATACAGGAGAATTTAGATAAACTACGAACGTCCGGCTTTAACATTCTTGAACCTGAAGAAGGTTTTTTGGCTTGCGGTTATGAAGGCAAAGGCAGATTGGCAAAGATTGAAACAATTTTTGATAAAACAGTCGAAATCCTGACTGCCCAAACTTTAAACCTGCAAGGCAAAAAGATATTAATTACAGCCGGCGGAAGCAAAGAACCTATAGACCCTGTAAGATATATAGGCAACCACAGTTCCGGCAAAATGGGGCTGGCATTAGCTGACCAAGCGTTTGCAGCCGGGGCGGAGGTTACCCTTGTTTCTACCTTTGAGGTGAATAAGCCTTATAAAACCCTTGTCGCACCTACAGCTATTAAAATGCTTGAAGCGGTTAAACAGGAATTTCTCCTGAATGATTGTTTGATAATGGCGGCGGCCGTAGCCGATTTCAGAGTTGAAACACCGGGCAAAAACAAAATTAAAAAGACCCAAAGTGATACATTAACTTTAAATCTGGTAAAAAACCCCGATATACTGTTTGAAATTTCTAAAATTAAAACAGATAATCAAATAGTAGCGGGCTTTTGCGCAGAAAGTGAAAACTTGATTGAAAATGCAAAATCAAAACTTATAAGCAAAAAGGCTGATTATATAATTGCTAACGATATTTCAAAAAATGACACAGGTTTTAATTCGGCTTATAATGAAGTAGTTCTTATAGACAAACACGGAATAAGAAAAGAATTTCAAAAAGATACAAAAGAAAATATTGCATACAAAATCCTGAAGGAAATTTTATGATTAAGGTAAGTGAAATAATAAACCAAATCGAAGAATTTGCCCCGCTTACATTAGCTGAAGAATGGGATAATTCAGGCTGGCAAATTAACCTTGATAACGAATTTGCAAATAAAATAATGATATGCCTTAGCGTCGATTTAAACGTGATTAATCAGGCTGTTATACAGGGCTGTGATTTGATTATCTCTCACCATCCCTTAATATTTAAACCTATTAAAAAAATTCAAAATGCGACTTTAACCGATAAAACTATAGTGGAAGCCGTTAAACATAATATTCAGATTTACAGCGCGCATACGAATTTAGATGCCGCAGAAGGCGGAATTAATGATATTCTTTGTGAACGCTTGGGACTCGAAGTTATTAACGGCGATAATAAGTTTGTAAAAATAGGCGCTTTGTCTGAACCAATGAATCTTGAAAGTTTTATTTTAAAACTTAAAATTTCTCTGAATTGTTCAAAAGTGAAACTCATAAACCCCGATAATATTACAGAAATCAAGACCGTAGCGGTGTCTTCGGGGGCAGGAGCAGAATTTATAAACGAGCTGCCTCAGGTTGATGCGTTTATAACAGGTGATGTCAAATACCACAGCGCAATGGAAGTCCAAAATATGGCGCTTATTGATGCAGGGCATTTTGAAACCGAAAAAATCATATTACAAACCATAAAAACATTGCTTGAAAAAACTGCTAAAGATATCGTAATAGCTAAAGAAAAAAATCCATGGATAATAGTATAGCGGAGAATAAAATGCCTAATATTGCGGGAATAGACATTGGCGGAACTAAAATTTCAGGAGCTGTTATTAATGACGGCAAAATTGTAAGCGAGGTGCTTAGCGCCAAAACACCTTACACCACTCAGGCGATTTTCAATGAAGTTTTTCAAATAGTTGAAAAATTCAAGCGGGATTATGAACTCTCAGCAATTGCCGTAGCCACTGCCGGCGCCGTTAACAATGAAAACTCCAAAATTATAAGCTCAACAGGCAATTTGCCCAGCGGTTATCCTGACTTTCCAATTAAAGAAGAGTTTGAAAAGAAATTCGATTTATTCACATTTGTTGAAAATGACGCAAATGCGGCGGCTTACGCGGAATACAAGGTCGGTGCAGCCCAAGGTTACCCGAATACCGTGGCCGTAACTTTAGGAACAGGTATAGGCGGCGGTATTATTGTAAACGGCAGGCTTTTAAGAGGGAAATCCGGTGCAGCGGCAGAAATAGGACATCTTATTTTCGGAGTTAACAAAAAACGTCCCTGTACTTGCGGCTATTATGATTGTTTTGAGTGTTTGGCATCAGGCACGGGGTATTTAATTACCGCAAAAGAAATGGCAGGAAGCGAAAAAAGCTTTGCAGGCAGTATTTTAAAGGATAAAAACATCGAAGATTTAACAACTTACGATATTATTTCAGAGCTGAAAAAAGAAGACGAGTTTTGCACAGCCGTACATAACCGATGGGAACTTTATTTAACGGCAGGGTTTATAAGCCTTGCTAATATTTTCGACCCTGATGTAATAGTTTTGTCCGGCGGGATGGGACAATTTGTAAATATAAAAAAAATTGAAACAGAGGTTAATAAACAAATTGTTACAACTCCTTTAAAAATATTACCTGCAAAAGCCGGTAACTATGCTGGCATGATAGGAGCTTCGCTTTTAGCGGAAGAAAAATTATTAACAAAATGATACGTATTTGAAAATAAATATTTTATTGTGGTAAAATATTTATATTAGGTGAGGGTCAGTACAGGTATAAAGAAACAGTGTAACAAAAACCATTATAGATTAGGGTCTATACAGGAAGGCTGAGGAATAATGAAGAATACTGCACAATATAAATCTAATATTTCAAGAGAGAAATTAGCTGTTTTGGAAGAATTGTTAAGTGAAAAACAAAGAGAATACGAACAGACAGCATCTGCTTATAATGATCAAAATCGTGACAGAGAACTGGATATCCTTTGGCAGGAGTTAAAAACACAGAATAAAGAGGAACGCTCACCAGGTGTTTACCTTTCTGTCGGGTTTGTTGTAGGTGCATTGGCTATGTTTTTAATGACCTCTATCATAAACTTTGGTGTCCAGACAGAAAACACTTCTGAATTTAATTTATGGAAAAAGGGTACTATATCCTCCAAAAAGACTGATATTAACGTTACACCGGCAGGAGCCGATGTTAATATAAAAAACATGAAGTATAAAATAAAGCCGGGCGATACTTTAGAGTCAATCGCTTTGAGGTACTATGGCGTAACAAGCCCGGAAAAAGTACGTCATATCCAAAATGCTAATGCTATAACTAATCCGCACAGTATTTACGTAGGACAAGAGATTACTATTCCTTTGGCTGAATAATTTCTGTTATGAAATCTAAAAAACTGTTAAATATATTTCTATATCTTATTTTAACCCTGTTTATGTTGTTCTCGATGACTTTGATATTCAGGGAGTTAAGAATTGACAATTTTATTAACGACATTGAAGCTAAAAGTTTTGATTTAAGACAAATTATCTTAAAGAATAATTCTTTTGATGGCTCAAAAATAGCCCTTATAACCATTGATGACGATTCTTTGGATAAGTTGGCGTCAAAATACGGTACCTGGCCCTGGCATCGCGGCGCTTACGCTGATTTAATAAGGTATTTGGAAAAAGAAAAAGCTGACTCCGTAATTTTTGATTTAATGTTTATGGGCTACCAAAACGGCAATTTTGATAAAGACAAAGATTTAATCAATGAAATAACCAAAAACAATAATGTATACATCTCTATGAATTTTGACTACAGAGATAACGAAAATCCTCAGCAATTGCCCTTAGAATTGATTGCTAATCTTGATAACAAAAGCAGTGTAGACTACAAGGATTTTACGTTTACGAATGTGCGCTCTACCATCCCCGAAATTCTTCATGGAACAGATAAAATAGGGTTTATAAATTTTATGCGTGATAATGACGGTATCGCAAGGCGCGCACCGACATTTTTTATATACAAGGAAAATTACTACCCTTATATCTCAATTAAAGTAGTCCAAGAGTATATGCTCAGGCATAATCTTATAAATTCAAAAAAATTCGTTATTACGCCTGACAGACATCTGATAATGGGCGACAGAAAAATCCCTCTGGACCACGAAGGGCTGATGATTTTGAATTGGTATGCCAAACAGGATATTAAAGAAATACCGTTCTGGAAAATTATAGAAAATAACAATTATAAATACTTACCTAAAGGATATTTTAACGACAAAATCGTTTATATAGGCGCAAGCGCAGTTTCTTTATATGACACAAAAAGTACACCTTTTTATAAACATTATCCGGGTGTAAAAATTCATACAACTGTCTTGAAAAATATATTTGATAATATTGTCATCAAAAGGGCAGAACCGGAAATAAATATAGCTGTCACAATAGCACTTATAGTTTTGACCTGGATTTTGTTGTTTAGAATAACCTCAAATATGATTAACGCTCTGACCGTCTTTGGTATTGTAGCGGTTTACTTTGCGTTCTCTTTATTTCTGTTATCTAAATTCTACATTTGGATAGATGTTGTTTATCCTATATTCCTCGTACTAATAACATATACAATAGCTTACGTTATAAAGTTTGTTAATAAATCAAGGGATTTTGAACAAACTTATAAACTTGCAACTACAGACGGTTTAACAGAATTATACAATCACAGATATTTTCAGGAACAAATGCAGGCAAATATTGCTAATTCTAAAAGATATAATTCCAATTTCAGTTTAATACTTATAGACATAGACTTCTTTAAAAAGTTTAACGATACTTACGGTCATCAATCAGGAGATGCTGTTTTAAAACAAGTTGCGCAGCTCCTTAAAAAGATGGTACGCTCCACCGATATAGTAGCCAGATACGGCGGTGAAGAGATGGCTATTATTTTAACCAATACAAATTATGACGAAGCCCTTATCGCCGCGGGTAAAATTTGCGAAGCTGTCGCAGCAAGACCATTCAGGCTTATGAATGATATAGAGAAAAATGTAACAATAAGCCTAGGTGTAGCTTCATATCCGCAGCACGGTGAAACGCCGGGGGAAATGATATCTTACGCAGACAAGTGTTTATACGCCGCCAAAGAAAAGGGCAGAAATCAGGTTGGAAAAATTTAACCTAAAAGACTGATAGACAAGCAATCAAATATTGTGGAATAATTAATAGACGATTAGATGCAGGAGGTTTTTTATGACAACAATTGTAGGTATCAAATTAGAAAACAGAGTTGAAGGTTCTGAAAATCTTCAAAAAATATTAACTAAACATGGCTGCTCTATTAAAACAAGAATAGGGTTACATTCGGTTGCTGATAATGTTTGTGCGCCTGACGGTATAATAATTTTAGAAGTAATTAATGACGAAGCAGCACAACTTTTAGGTGAAGAATTGGCTAATATTAGAGGATTAATCTTAAAAACCATGGTGTTTCCTTCATAATTTGCTTAAAAAAGTTTACAAATTTTACTAGCCGCAATTAACGGCTATAATGTTATTAAATGTATATCACATAATGTTTGGGAAGATATGAGTAGAAGCTATATGCATGAGTATGCATTGCATGAAACTGACTACAAGAGGTTTGGGAAGCCGGTTTATGCAACTGAAAAAGATATAGAAAAGAGAAAAATAAAAAAAATAAAAAAGATTAATTACTTTTCTCTTTTATTGCTTGTTGTGCTGTTCTTTACTGTATGTTTACCGGTTTGTAAAGGCATGTATAACTACTTGTTTTTATACAAAGCAAAAAATTCTAAATTAAAATATAACCATGAAAGTTTTATCAACAAAACACCTTCCCTGCTTGCTAATGCCAGAATGCTGGACAGGAATATCTTAGCGCCGCCGGAACTGAAAAAAACGTTAATGGCACAAATGGAACTGAATACCCAGATGCCGCGACTCCAAAAATCTCTTGAAAATTTGTCCGCGCTTTACCCTAATTTGCAGCCCGGCATCTTTGTATATGATTTTCAAACCAAAAACTATGTATCAATAGCTGGCGATAAACAAATGGCAACAGCCAGTATTATAAAAGTGCCTATTTTAGTTCAAATGTTTCGCCGTATTGAAGACGGACAAATCAGCCTGTATGATGAATTTCAAATGACACCATACTACAGAACGGGCGGTTCGGGGCATCTTCAATTTAAGGCTGATAAGACACGTTTTGATATGGACTTTCTGGCAAAGATGATGATAAGAGAAAGCGACAACAGCGCGACGAACATGATTTTGTCCGCCATAGGCGGAGCAGATGAATTTAACAGCGCTATGCGCCGTTGGGGGCTAAAATCTACCTATATTAAAAACTGGCTTCCCGATTTATACGGCGAAAATACTACTACACCCAGGGATATGGCAACTATTTTGTATAATGCCGATAACCCTGAATTTTTAAATTTAGAAAGCCGGTCTAAAATTATAGAAATAATGAGCAAGGTAAAAAACCGCAGTTTATTAAAACAAGGTATCCCCGACAGTGCACAGCTTGTTCATAAAACAGGTGATATAGGTGAAATGCTGGGCGATACGGGAATCGTTACAATGCCTGACGGCAGAAGATATATAGTTGTTGTCATGGTGAAAAGAAGATGGAATGATTATAGTGCAAGGACATTTGTAAATCAGGCTTCTTCTGTAATATATAACTCTTTCGCAATTAATAGTTTATAACATAAGGAGATAATATGTACGCAATTATATTAGCAGGCGGCAGCGGTTCAAGATTATGGCCTTTAAGCAGGGAGCTGTACCCCAAGCAATTGCTTAATGTTATTGATGATGAAAGTTTACTCCAATCAACCTTTAACAGATTATCTTCATTTATTGACAAAGATAATATAGTTTCTATTACTAATATTCAACACTATGCAAGCGTTAAATTTCAACTGGGTAATTTAAGCAAAGGTTCAAATATATTAGCCGAACCTGTATCTAAAAATACGGCGCCTGCAATAGCTTGCGCTGCAAAATTTATCGAACGTATTAATATAGACGAAGACCCCGTTATTTTAGTTGTTCCTTCCGACCATATGATTAAAGACGTAACCAAGTTTAAAAATTGTGTTTTAAGCGCACAAAAACTTGCACAGGAAGGCAAAATTGTAACTTTCGGCATAAGACCTAAATATCCTGAAACCGGTTATGGCTACATTAATACGGTTCAGGATGAAGAGTTAAGCTCGCTTTGTTCTATGGGCTTAAGAGTGATTGAATTTAAAGAAAAACCTAATGAAAGACAGGCGGCTGAATATATCAAAGACGGCAATTTTTATTGGAATAGCGGGATATTTATGTTCAAAGCTTCCGTTATGATGAAAGAGCTTGCAAAGTATTGTGCTGATATCTCTAAAAGCCTTATGAATATAGACTTTGCAACGTCTAATGATATAGATTTTATGCTTTATGAAAAAATGCCTAATATTTCTATTGACTATGCGGTAATGGAGCATTCCGATAAAATAGCGTTAGTGCCTCTAACCAGTGATTGGAATGATTTAGGCTCCTGGCAGTCTATTTATGACGTTGAGCAAAAAGATGAAAACCAAAACGTAATTACAGGCAATGTAATCGCCAAAAATTGCAAAAACTCGCTAATATACAGCAGTTCAAAGCTTGTCAGCGCAATAGGACTGGAGAATGTTATTTTAGTGGAAACATCAGATGCGGTTTTGGCTTGCAGCAAAGATTCTACACAGCTCGTAAAAGATGTATATGAGGATTTGAAAAAATCAAATAATGAAGTTTACCTGATACACAAAAAAGTTCACCGTCCCTGGGGGTATTATATCTCCATGGAACAGGACGAAGGATACCTTGTCAAAATTATATTTGTTGCACCAAGGCAAAAATTGAGCTTACAATCACATAACCATAGAAGCGAACATTGGGTTGTTTTAAGCGGTAAGGCGAAAATAATTATTGAAGATAAAGAACATGATTTGATACCAGGGGAAAGCATTGATATCCCTCTAAAAGCCAAACATTCACTTCAGAACCCTTATGACTATGATTTAAAAATAATGGAAGTTCAAAAAGGTGAAATCCTGCTTGAAGATGATATTATTCGATATGAAGATATGTATGGCAGAGTGGAGTAATATAATTTTTATTCATTTTTATACTTTAAATTTGCATAGATATAAGTTATAATAACAAGGCTAGTCATGAAAGGAGATTATATGCAAATAATTGTTAACGGCAGAAATATAGAAATTACACCTGCAATTAAAGCTTATGTTAAAGAAAAAATGGGTAAAGTTGTTGAGCATTATGACCAGCTTATTGATTTAGAAGTTATCTTAACTGTAATAAAAAACCCCAGTGTGCCGGATAGCCACATTGCCGAGGCAAAATCCAATTTAGCCGGCGCACGTATTCATATCGAAGAAAAGGGTGAATCCATGTATGCGAGTATAGACCTTTTAGCTGACAAATTAAACAGACAGGTGCAAAAACACAAAGATAAAAGCATTAAGGGTAAATTTAAAGCAGAATCTATCAGAACAACCGCTGTTCCTATGCCTGAGGGAGAAGAACCTGAAGCGGAAACTGTTGAAGAATAGTGTATGCGCCTTGACAAATTTCTTAAAGTATCACGGTTAATAAAACGAAGAACCGTAGCCAAGGAGGTTTCTTCCAAGGCAAGGGTTTTCGTTAATGATAATCCTGCAAAACCCGCTAAAATCCTCAAAGTAGGAGATAAGGTTTGTATCGAATATTTTAACAAGTCTGTAGTCGTTGAGGTGATGAAAATTCCGGCTAATAATGTTTCTATACAAGAAGCAAAAGATTTATATAAAATTATCGAAGAAGTTGACCACTCAAAATAGGAGAATAATATGGAGAGAATAATAAGCCGTATTAAAGCAAGACAAATTTTTGATTCAAGAGGAGTACCTACTATTGAAACGGAAGTTTTGCTCACTAACGGGATAAAAGCTTGTGCGGCTGTGCCTTCAGGTGCTTCTACAGGTAAATTTGAAGCTTATGAACTCAGGGATGGTGATGATAACAATTATTTCGGCAAAGGGGTTCTGCAAGCGGTAAGAAATGTCAATGACATTATTTCCCACGAACTAAGCGGCAAAGACGTAACAAAACAGCTGAAGATTGATGATTTAATGATAGCCCTTGACGGCAGCGAAAACAAAAGTAACCTGGGGGCTAATGCGATTTTAAGCGTTTCTCTGGCTTGTGCAAGAGCTGCTGCCAACTCGTTTAATATTCCCTTGTATAAATATCTCGGCGGGATAAATGCCACCTATCTGCCATGCCCTATGATGAATATTTTAAATGGCGGTGCTCATGCGGATAATAAGCTTACTTTTCAGGAATTTATGATTGTACCTTTAGGTGCAAAAACTTTTTTTGAAGCAATGAAATTCGGGGTAGAAATATTCCATTCTTTAAAACTGCTGTTAAAATCCAAAGGGCTGAATACCTCAGTGGGTGATGAAGGAGGCTTTGCTCCTGATTTAGCCTCTGATGTACAGGCAATAGAGCTTTTAATGAAAGCTATCGAGGATACTTCTTTAACGACAGATAAAGTCAGTATCGCTATTGACGCAGCTGCCAGCGAGTTTTACAGTGACGGCCAATACTTCTTTGAATACGAAAATAAAGCGCTGGATACCCGGCAAATGGTCAGTCATTGGGAAAATATAGTTAATAATTATCCTGTAGTGTCCATTGAAGATGCTTTGGATGAAGAAGATTATTCAGGCTGGAAAACATTGACGGAAGTGTTAGGAGACAAATGCCAGCTGGTAGGTGATGATTTATTTACTACAAATCCCCAAAGATTAAAAAAAGGTATCGAAGAAGGCTGGGCGAATAGTATTTTAATCAAGCCAAACCAAATAGGAACCTTAAGCGAAACCATTGACACTGTTAATATTGCGCAAGACGCAGGCTATACAACGGTCATGTCGCACCGCTCCGGTGAAACCGAGGATACCTTTATAGCAGACTTGGCAGTAGCGTTAAATTGCGGACAGATAAAAACAGGCTCTCTTTCAAGGAGCGAAAGAATGTGTAAATACAACAGACTTTTGAAAATTGAAGAAGAACTTTGCACAGAAGCTGAATATAAAAATCCTTTTAGTTTGTAAAAAAAATTTAATTTTCGCTGACTTCTTTTTTCATCATATCCTGAATTTTGGATACAAGTTCGTCACCTTTTTTTTGCAAATCTTCAACAACATTTTCTGCCTTAGATTTGATTTCTTTAAGTGAATCTTCTGTTTTATCATAGATTTCAGCTGAAGCTTTTGATATCATTTCACGAGTTTCTTCACCTGATTTAGGTGCAAGTAAAATACCTGCCAAAGCTCCTACGGCTCCCCCTACAATAAAACCTGCTAAAAATTTTCCTGCTGACATAATTAATACTCCTATTTTCTACATTTTGTTTACTTTTTTAAAAATAATTTTAATCCTGCCAAAAACCCGCTTAAAAGGCTAAAAGCGCCGCCTGTTACCTTTGTGCCTACGGCGTATGCAAGGTTATAGGCACTGCCTAGGGACGTTTTTATGGCAGAGAACTGTTTATCTGTGGCTAACGCCAGTGAATTAATATTATCCAGTGCCTTTTTAAGCTCTGTCAAAGTTGGTTCAAGTTCTTCGTTTATAGTGTCGGCCAATTCCCTGTAGGATTTTATTAATCCCATCAAATCAACTGCCAGCTTAATAATAAAGCCGGTCAAAAGTGTAAATAGAATCACACAGGTGTAAGCCAGGAATGTTAATGCTGTATCTAAGCCATTCATAAATTGTTCCCTTCTTGTATTAATAATTGGTGTTGTATACTTTTTCTTCTTCTCGTTTTGCTTTTGCCATTTGTTTGGCTTTGAGTGAATCATTAATATTATCAATAATTTTTTCAGTTTTTATTTTCAATAATTCAACAAGAGTAAGCCCGTTTTTTTTAGCTTTTTCCAAATCATCAGGAAAATTTTCCTTGATTTGCTTTGCTTTGCATATTAAATCTTCTCTTGTTTCTTCACCTGATTTAGGGGCATATACTATACCTGCCACAATACCAGCTACAACTCCGGCAAGTAACCCCAGACCGAAAGCTATAGAAGAATCTTCTTTTTTTGCCATGATACGCTCCAAATTTGTCTGCTTTTTTAGTATACCAGATTATGCGGATTTTTCCACTACTTAAGTTCACTTACAAGGCTATTTTAAAATAATATGCTTAAAATTTAATATTTATAATATAATTAAAATTAAGGGTTGTTGAAAGAAAAATTGTGATTGAAGAAAAATTCGTAAAAACAGGAGAAAACCAAATTACCGCATATGAGATTTCTGACGGTGAAATAGTTTTGCAGTATCTGTTTGAAGGGCAAAATAAATCTCTAACCGTTAATTTTGAAATGTTTAGCGAGGATGAAAAATCATTTATCAAAAATTCGGTTAAAAAAAATCCTATATTAAAAGAAGATTTTGTCAATTCCAAGCTGAACTATTATTTCTTTTTGTACTTAAACAGTCATAATATCCCAATTCCTTTAGAAGAGGATATCTATACCCTTTTTGCTCCCGTCGAAAATGAGAAGGAAAAAGAATTTTTAGCGTTGACCTTTGCTGTTTTAATTAAACAGGACCCGCTTTTGATATTAGATGTAAAAGGGTTCGAAACAGATGATTTCAGGGAAGAGTTAGCGAAAGAATTGCTGCATGTAGAAAAAGCATCCGTTGATTATATAGACATTGATAAAGTGACCGTAGCTTCATCAGAGAGGCAAGAGCCGGAATATTTCAGGCTGAAAAAGTTATATTCTGACGAAATTTTTGTAAATTTTCCCGAAAACCCTAAACACTTTGAAAAAAAAGACTTTAAATCCCATTTGATTGAAATTTATGACCTTATAAGAGATGAGTTTGATAATGTTTTCGGTTATGAGAGTAACTTTTTTGCCCGTAATTGTGATTTTTACTGCCAATTTGGTAAAAAAGATTTTACGTTTTTTGTATCACCTACAATAAATTTTGAAATTTATCTTAAATCTAAAGGCTCTATGTACCGTATTAACAAGGAATTAAGCAATGTTCCTGTTATTGAAGAAGACAAACTTTTTATTAAAAAACTTACAGGACTTGTTGTTCCTAAATATATAATTTATGACTACTTTTTAAGCTTTCAGTCCTTGATAGAAAATGACAGCATTTCTCACAGTACAAGATTCTACAACTATTTGACCCTTCTTGCAAAAGATATTGTGCAGACGCTTAATTTCAGACCTTCTATCAGGACTAACCCTGACAACACTTTTTCTGTTTATTACAGTGTTGATTTTGAAAATCCTAAGTTAAAACTGCTTTTAACCTCAATAATCAACTATGCAAGTGAAAATTTTGGCTATAACCCTAATACAATGCAGCTTGTACCAAAGAGCCAGATTAAAGAACTTTTAAATGACATTATAAACTATATGATATATAAAATATTGTCTTTAAAAGCTGCAAAACTTAAATCCAACGCTACTGCGGCTATGTTTATACAAAACCTTCCGATTAAAGCCGTTAAAAACAATAAAAACTATGCTATAGCCATAAAAGAATGGCTGAATTGCTTTAATATAACCCAAAACCCTGTTAAATTAATGCTTACATTCGATAAAGACGGAGAATTTGATTATAAGGCAATGCTTTCTTTTAATTACCAAGGTGAAATGTTAGAAATAAAAAAAATATTTGAACGTGAATTTGAAGACAACATTGCATTGAGAATATCATCACAGCTGACTTCTGCATCAGAGTATATGCCTGCATTATCAGATATATTTGCTTCTTTTGGTGTTTATCGCCCTGCGCTAAACGCTATTGATATTATAAAAAATCTTTCAAAAATCTGCTCCTCATTAAATGATTTTAATATAGACGTCTTTATGCCTTCGGAATTAAACAGTATTTTAAGACCAAAACTCTCTATTAAATCGAAATTAAAATCAACGGCAAAGAGTGATTTTATCAACAGCTTGGGTTCGGGCGCCTCAGATATTATGTATTCCTTAAATGACATTATGGATTTTTCATATGAGATTTCCATAGGTGATGAAAAACTGTCTAAGGAAGAATTCCTGAACCTAATCAAGAATTCCGATGAATTAATTAAATTTAAAGATAAGTTCGTGCTGCTTAATGAGGAACAAATTAAAAAAATCCTTGAAAATCTTGATAAACCTATAGATAAAAAACTAAATAAACTTGAGCTTATACACAGTGTATTTTCTAACGAAATAGATGACTTTGAGCTGAACTTTGAAGATGCTATAAGAGATGCAGTCAAAGCTCATTTGAATATATCCGAAATAACAACGCCCCAAGAACTTAATGATGTCCTGAGACCCTATCAGCAATATGGTTTTAAGTGGCTTTATTCAAACATTTCAAAAGGTTTCGGATGCTGTATCGCCGATGATATGGGGCTGGGTAAAACAGTGCAAATATTGGCGCTAGTTGCAAAATTAAAACAAGACGGATTATTAACCAAACCTGCGTTGGTAGTTTGTCCTACAACTTTAGTCGGTAACTGGAAAAAAGAAGTAGAAAAATTCACACCCTCACTTCAAACCAGCATTTACCATGGTTTAAACCGCCGGCTGGATTTAAAAACAGATATCATTATTACTACCTACGGACATTTAAGGATAGATTTGAACGATATTAAAAAACATGACTGGGGAATGTTAATCATTGACGAAGCTCAAAGTATTAAAAATCCCTCAACAGCACAGGCAAAAGCTATTAAATCAATTTCTACCGTCTGTAAAATAGCTGTTACCGGCACTCCGATAGAAAACAGATTAAGTGAGTTATGGAGTATTTTTGATTTTATTAACAAAGGCTATTTAGGCACAATGAGTGATTTTCAGTCCAAATATGCTTTTAATATAGAAAAAATGAAACAAACCGATACCGCGCAAAAACTGCAGCTTGTAACATCCCCGTTTATATTAAGGCGTCTTAAAACCGATAAAAAAATAATAGACGACCTGCCTGAAAAAATTGTATTTGACGAATACTGTTACTTAACCCCTCAGCAGGCAAGCTTATATGAGTCTACATTAAACTCCACAATGAAGCTTATAAGCGATTCTACAGGTATTAACAGACGTGGTATGGTTCTAAAGCTTATTACTTCTCTTAAACAAATATGTAACCACCCTGCAAATTATTTGAAAAACCACGATTTAACCTATGATTTATCCGGTAAAACCAAAAAAATAATTGCGATTATGGATAATATTCTCCAGGCGAATGAAAAAGTCCTTATCTTTACCCAGTATAAGGAAATGGGAGATATTTTGAATAAGATTATAAAAGAAGAATTGCATGATAAGGTTTTATTTTTCCATGGTTCGCTCTCAAGGACTGAAAGGGAAGATATGATTGAGAAATTTCAATCAGACCTTGAAACCAAAGTTATGATTTTATCTTTAAAAGCCGGTGGAACAGGTTTAAATCTTACAGCGGCAACAAGCGTAATCCACTTCGACTTATGGTGGAATCCTGCCGTCGAAATGCAGGCAACAGACAGAACCTACAGAATAGGTCAGGACAAGAACGTAACGGTTCACAGGCTTATTACGTTAGGCACTTTTGAGGAAAAGATTGATGAAATCCTCAAAAGTAAACAAAAACTTGTAGACATGTCACTTTATACCGGCGAAACCATGCTTGGCGATTTGTCTGATGAAGAAATTCTTGAAATATTCAAATTAAGGTAAAAACCTTTTCTACCAACATAAATACTCTTTTTTGAAATCCTTTGCTTTTAAAGAAGCAATTTATTTTTATATTTTGTTTTTATTAAAATACGGGATATTTATATTACTTTACATTGAGAAATTACGAACAGGGGAATATATTATGGGAATTGAAGCTGTATCAGGAGCAGAAGGAACAAACTTAAAAGTTGTTACTCTTGAGGAATTACAAAAAAGACAACAATCGGAAAAGACTGCACAGGCGCAAGAGCGTAAGCAAGTAGTAGTCTTAAAAGGAAATACAGATACAAATAACGAAGGTTACGTTGCCGGCCTAAACCGTATCGAACATGAAATCGCATCGGATGAGTGTACTGACGGTGTAGATGATGGTAAAATAGGCTTGAAAGAAGGCGCAAAACACTTTGGTAAAGGAGCCTTAAAATTAGTAACAGGTATTGCAAAACGCCCTATTTTGGCTGGAGCAGTAATCGCAGCAGGCGCAGTAGCCTGTGCTCTTGGCGGTGCTCCTGTAGCTGTCGGATTATTGGCTATAGGTATCGGCATGGGTCTTTGGAAACTGGGTAAAGGTATATATAATATTTGTAATGCTAAAACAGATAAAGCAGCTAAATTAGCGTGCCAGGATATGGGTGAAGGTACCACTACATTAGTATTATCGGCAGTAGGTGCTAAAAAGATAGTCAATACAGCAGCTCAACAAGGGGTTAAAACAAGCGCAAGCTTCAACCCTGATAGTACAAGAAATTGTATGATAGAATCATTTAGAATGACAGGCCGTGCATTTAAATCGGACGGTTTAATAGCTGCCGGTAAAGCTCATTATAAAGGTGTTGGCGGACTTTCAGGTCTTGGAGGCAAGGTAGGCAGATTTGTTACAGGGGCTAAAAATCCTAACGCTCCTGCACAAGCAGAAGCCGCCTCTAAAACTGCTGCAGCGGTAGAAAGTAGTACTGCAAGTACCGGTCAAACAGTAGAAACGGCTAAAAAAGCAGGAATTCTTAAATCAACTTGGAATTATACTAAGAACTTATTCAGAAAGAAAAATACAGCGCAGCCACAAGCTAATGCTCAACCTCAAGTAAGTTCAGCGACTGCTTCTAATAATACTCCGGCTACAGCAAACAATATTGTTATTAAACCTGATGTGTCCGCTTCTCAATCACCATATACTCTAACTACAGATAAGGCTAGATTAAATATGACGATTTCAGGCAATACTCAATCTTCAGAAATGGTTCTATGGAATGTCGGCTCTGCTGTTAAACAAGCTAAAACACTAGTATCAAACGGAAAAATTGCAGAAGCTAACGCATATATTAATGAACAAATTGCCATACTTCAAAGATCAGGCAGAAGTTGTGATATTGAGATACTTAAAATTTACCAAAACAATATTCCAAATCCGGGCAGTCCTTATATTATTAGCACTGATGCTTCAAAGACAAGTATGAATATTTCGGCTTCATCTGCTAACGCCGGCCCCACCGTAACCGCAAGTAATCCTACACCGGTTGCAAGCACAGCGGCGACAACTGCTAAACAAGCTACAGAAGCAGCAATAGCACAATCCCTTACAGCTTCTCTATCTAAAAAAGATGCATTTAGACAAATACTTATTGCTAACAACGTAGTTGATAATGCAAGATTAACAATAACAGGAGAAAAAAGATAAAAAGACATTTTATATAGCAAAAATAAAAACGGGCTGGTATTTCAGAGATGGAAACAGTCCGTTCTTATTTGACATAAGTAATCTTTATTGAATATATCGAAGCGATAATAAAATTTTATAAAAGTTCAACAATCTCATTTAAACAAGATAAGGTTTAGATGAGATTTTCTTTTATTGCCTTGACTGCAACCTGTGTTCTGTCGTCAACAAGCATTTTTTGAATAATATTGCAAACATGTGCTTTTGCCGTATGTTCAGAGATATTAAGGGTTTTTGCTATTTCCATATTTGACATCCCGTCAACTATGAGTTTCAAAACCTCATATTCTCTCTCTGTAAGGTTAGCATGGTTTTCTTTAAATTCTTTTTTTGAATTAAATTTTGAACCTACGGATTTATTTTTAATAAGATGTGCAATGTTAGGGTCAAACCAAATAGCACCTTCGTTGACAGTTTTTATAACCATAATCAGATATTCAGTCTTAATATCTTTCAGTGCGTAAGCATTTACTCCGGCTTCTATCGCATTATTTACATCGTTAGGGTCTTGGTGAGAGGTCAGAATTATTATTTTTATATTATTGTCAAATTCTTTAATCTTCCTGGCAGCCTGAATACCATCCATTTCGGGCAGGCCTATATCCATAAGCACGATATCAGGGTGAGTTTCCATAGATTGTTTAACAGCATCTTTGCCGTTTTCAGCTTCCCCTATAACTTCTAAATCCTCATGATCATCCAAAATAGCCTTTAATCCTACCCTTAAAAGCTTATGGTCTTCTGCTATAAGTATTTTAGTTGTATCACTCATATTCTCTCTCCTTTAATCATAGTCTAAAGTGATTGATTCGTATTTTCATTACCCTATGTTGTAGACATTGTATTAAATATTGTTAAAATGTGTATATTAAGTTTGACAATTAAGGATAAACCTCACGAAATATCTATTTGCCTTAAAATCCTATATGCAAACACAAGCAAACGGGTTTAATTTTCGCTTTTGTACATAATATATATTATCAGACCCTAATAAATATCTAAAAAATAAAAATAAACCACTTTCTTAATGAATTTTTAACCTCATCGGCTGGTTATAATAGGGGTATTTTGCATAATCGATATTAAGGGTTGTCATATAATCACTTACAGCACGGGCAACAGGGTGTTTTTTCTCCGGTTTAACCACCGTAGCATGGAGTTTTGGCTTAACAAGTCCTGCTTTAGCTATAGCCGATGTATCAGTTATGCCAAAAACAGCCCTTCTGTTTATTGTCGAAACATCTGTATTTTCTAAAACTTTTTGGTTTTTGCCAAATTGACGAAGTTGTGTGAATTTATTTATTAAACTTTTAAACATTTTACCCATGATACACATCTTACCTTATTATAGTCCAATAAAAACTAAATATTATTATTTATTGCTATTTTTTGCTAAAATAAATAAAAGTATGGAGAATCTATGGATAAAAAAGGTAAACTATTTATAATAGCCGGTCCATCCGGTGTGGGCAAAGGTACGATAGTAAAAGAAATTCTGTCCGCTAATCCTGATATAGAGCTTTCTGTTTCAGCTACAACAAGAGCGCCAAGAGAAGGTGAAATAGAAGGGGTTTCTTATTATTTTTTAACCAAAGAAGATTTTCGTAAGAAAATTGAAAATAATGAGCTTATAGAGTGGGCGGAGTTTGCAGGAAACTATTACGGGACTTTAAAATCCACCGTAGATAAAGCCTTGAATGAGGGGCAAAATCTTATTCTTGAAATAGAAGTACAGGGCGCCCTGCAGGTTAAACAAGTTTTTCCTGATGTAAAAATGATATTTATTTTGCCTCCTGATATTGAAGAGCTAAAATCAAGATTGATTAACCGTAATACAGAAACTCAAGAAGCCCTTGATTTACGCCTTGCACAGGTAGATAGAGAGCTTAAAATTTCTAAAATTTTTGATGTAAGACTTATTAACGACGACTTAAACAAAGCTGTTGAGGATGTAACAAACTTTATAAAAAACAACTAGCAAAATATTTTTTGTACGTATTTATTATAAGTATGAATGGCGTATAAGGAGTATAAAAGATGATTGGTGCTGTAACAAGAAGCGTTTATAAGTATGCAAACAATATAAGACCGGGTAATAATTTTAACAGAGCAAACAGATTGAACCCTGAAGTTGTGCGGGAATTGGACCAAAGGCTTGCTGTTCTTAAGCAAAAACATGCTGTTTTGAGCGAAAGAACAGATGCAGGCGATCAAACAGCTTATGCTCCTTTATTTGATGTTGTTCAGGAAATAATTAATATCAGAGAAAAATTTAAACCTAAAACCAGTTGGTAGCGGAATTCTGCTAAGGTGAACCCGTCCGGAGCGGCTCCGATGAAGGTTGAGGAATTACAATACAAGCCACTGTTTGAGGCGTGTTGAAGCACATCGTATTGTTGCCTGATTTTAGAGCATTATATGCTAACCATTGTGGGCTAAACCCAATCCAGCACGTAAGTCAGAAACGATTAATTTTCCGACGAGTCGCATAACCCAAGACAGCATTTTAGAGGTGAAGAATACGGCTCTTTTGTTAAATTTATTTTAAATAAATATCGTTTCGATATATTCAATAAAGATTACTTATGTAAAAAATGGTCTTATTGAGAAGAATTATTATTGTTGTTATCGGTTGTGGTATCGGGCTTATTACAGCCATGTCTAAAACTCTTACCTAAACCTTGACAAGCGCCCCTACCGCTACCTTGTCCTTGTCCTTGTCTTCTTCCCTGTCTTCCAACGGTTGTGTCTTGTCCGCTTGCTTCACAGCAGCCCAGCCCTCTGCCTGTTCTTGCTCCTTGGCCCATAGGACCTGTTCCGTTACGTCTTGGCATAATAACCTCCTTTTTTATCAAATCCAATGTATTTAGGATTATATTATAGACTTGACAATTCAAATTGTCAAGTTGAATAAATTATTAAATTTGCAACTCACAAAAAGATAATATATACTTACTTATAAGATAGTTTAACCATGAGGATAAAATGCAGGTTGATGATGATTTACCCGTATATTCAATAGGTGTTGCTTCTCAAATTTTAAATCTACATCCCAGAACATTACGGATTTATGAAGCAGAAGGTTTAATCTCCACACAAAGAAGCGGGGGGAAACGTTTTTATTCAAAAAATGATTTAATCAGAATAGAATGTTTAAGAAAATTAATACATGATGAAAATATAAGTATTCCGGGGATTAAAAAATTGCTTGAATTCACTCCATGTTGGAAACTAAAAGACTGCAACCCCGAAAAACGCAAACAATGTAAAGAACTGAACGGAAGAAAAAGAAGATGCTGGGAATTTTCGCAACGCACTTGTGAGAAAACTTGCTCTCATTGTGAAGTATTTTTAAGAGAAAAGTAAGAGCAGGTATTGACTTTTTTAGAAAATATGGTAATATTCTAATATTAGCATATTAGAATATACTTATATAATAAAGGAGATTAATTATGAACGCAATTTTGTTAAACGATTCAACTTTCGACTCAGAAGTAAAAAACAGCAGCATGCCTGTCCTGGTTGATTTTTATGCAGACTGGTGCGGACCATGCAGAAAACAACTTCCCGTTATGGAAGAAATGGCAAGCGCCTACGCAGGCAAAGCTAAAATAGCAAAAATGAATGTAGATGAAAGCCGCGATAAAGCTGCAGAATACGGTATATCCAGCATTCCTGCTCTTTTGGTTTTCAAAAACGGCGAAATTGTAGAACGACTTGTCGGGCTGCATTCCAAAGGTCAGCTTGACCAAATTCTCAGCAAGTACATTTAGGCGATATCATGGACACTGATTTAGACCAAATAGTGAATATTTTCAAAGCACTTGCCTGCGAAACAAGGCTGAAAATAGTCCTGGGACTGCTTGAAAAGAAGGAGTGCAACGTCAATCTTATGGCAGAAAAACTTGGACTGGCACAGCCTAATGTTTCGCAGCATCTTGCTGTTTTAAAAAATGCTAAAGTAATTGAAGGCTACAGGCACGGTACGCAAATATGCTACCGTGTTGTGGACGAAGAAACTAAAAATATACTTAAAGCTTTAAACGTCATAAATCGTTGAGGATTTGAAAAAATGAAGAAGATATTTGGAATAATTTTAGCTTTAGCGGTGATTTTTATAAGCACAACGGTTTTTGCAGAGGAGTTAGGCGCTGTGCAGAAACCCGTTGATTTTAATGAGGCTATCCTCATTGCGCTTGAAAACAACAAAGAACTTATGGCTATGAAAGCAGCGCTGTCGGCTTCTGAAAAAGATATCGGTATTTCAAGAAGCTATCTTTTGCCGAGGGTCAGTTTTGGCGAAGATTTTGCTTCTACAAACAACCCTGCTCAGGTATTCGGGCTAAAATTAAACCAAAGACGCTTAACCTCCGCTGATTTCGCAGGTGCGCCCGGCTCCTTCAACAACCCCGGTAATATAACGAATTTTATGACTTACGGGTTGGTACAGGTTCCTGTTTTTAACAAAACTTCTTTGGTAGCGCTAAAAATATCAAAAACACAATATAGTGCAAATGCCCACGTGTATTTGAGGAAACAGGATGAATTAATTAAAAACGTTGCCCAAAACTACCTTCAAACAGGAACGGCGCAAGAGTACGTTAAAGCCGCTCAGCAGGGCGTAAAGGATGCACAGGAGCATTTAAGAATTGCGCAATTGCGCTACAAAAGTGAGTTGGGGCTTTATTCGGATGTATTGAGGGCGAAAACAGAACTATCGGAAGCACAGCAGCGTTTAGTCAGTGCGAATAAAAATCTGGAAGTTGCCAAACGTTCGTTGGGAATGTTATTGGGCAGAAAAACAAATGTTGAAATATCTAATAATACTCCTGTTTTGGATTTAAAAACCATTGATTATTACAAAGATTTTATGCTGCAAAGAAACGACTTAAAAGCGTTGGAAATTAACGTACAAAATGCCAAAAACGGCGTAAGATTGGCGCAAGCGGACTGGTTCCCCACTCTAAATCTCAATGCTTCGTACAATTTATATCAAAATAACTATCCGTTCGGGGCAGAAGGCAACAACTACGTAATGGGCGCTTATCTTCATTGGGATGCTTTTGACGGTATGAAAAGGAACTACGAAACAAAAAAAGCCAAAGATAAGGTTCAGGAAGCGGAATTTTATTTAGAAGCCCTCAAAAACGCAATTGATTTTAAAGTTTTCGAGGCCTTTAGCGGTGTAGAGGAGAGCAATAAAAATTTTGAACTGGCTCAAATCGCATTACTAACGGCACAGGAAGGCAACAGGCTTGTCACAAAAAGGTGGCAAAGTTCCTTGTCGCCGTTTGTGGATGTATTGGACTCTCAAACCAATTTAGACAGAGCAAGAGCCAATCTTGTGAAAAGCAATAACGAGCTAAAAGCCCAATTAATCAATCTGTACTTTGAAAGCGGAGTATTAAACGAAGAATTGGCACTTAATACAAAATAAAGAGGAAATAAAAAATGAGAAAACTATTACTGATAATAGCATTAAGCACAATAGTTTCGGCAGGCTGTTCGCACCACTCCGAAAAACCCCTGCAGCCTTTAGTATCAGGAGTACAGATTGAAACAGTAACCAAGAAAAGCGCAGATAGTTTTTATACAACGTCAGGAACCGTTAAATCCAAGACAAACAGCGTTGTATCAGCAATGCTTAACGGCAGGGTTACTTCAACAGCTGTGCAGGAGGGTGATACCGTTAAGTCGGGGCAGCTGCTCTTAACTATTGACGCAAGAGATTTAGCTCAAAAAGCATCAGGGGCAAATGCGGGAATTAAAGCCGCACAAATGACTGCGGATTCTGCCTATCAAAATATGAAAATGGCGGAAAAAACTTACCAAAGGTATAAAACCCTTTATGACGAAAAAGTTATAAGCAAACAAGAGTTTGACCAATACTCAACCCAAAAAAATATTGCCGCTTCCGAATATCAACGTGCTTTGGCAGGAGTTCAGCAAGCACAGGCAGGGTTGGGGGAAGTTAAAGTTTACCAGGGTTATTCACGAGTAACAGCGCCTGTTTCAGGCATAGTAACGCAAAAATATATAGACGCAGGAACAACAGCGCTTCAAGGTCAGCCGCTGATTGCTATTGAAGCTCCCGGCGAAAAAGAGCTTGTGGCAAATATAGACGAGAGTTATTTGGACAAGGTAAAAGAAGGTATTTCGGTTTCCTTGGAAATCGGAGACAAGACCCTGCAGCGCAAAATTACAAAAGTAGTTAAATATATTGACCCTTCAACAAGGACTTTTAAAGCGAAAATAGATGCTGCAGGCTTAACAGGCGGACAATTTGCAAAAATAAATATTCCCATAGCCACAAAAACCGCCATTTTTGTACCAAAAACTGCGGTTATTCAAAAAGGCGAACTCACCGGAGTTTACACCGTTGATGATGAAAATACTATTTCCTACAGACTCATAAGAACAGGGAAAACTTACGGCGAAAACATAGAAGTACTGTCAGGGTTGAATGACGGAGATAAAATAATCACTGTTGGAGCAGTTAAAGCAATAGATGGCGGAAAAATAAATGACAAATAATGAAGAAAATAAAGACAAAATAGGAGTTTCGGGCAAAATAGCCCAAATGTTTATACAGTCAAAGTTAACACCTTTGATAATTCTGGCATCAATAATCCTGGGAGTTTTTGCTACAGTTGTTACGCCCAGAGAAGAAGAGCCGCAAATAGTTGTACCGATGGCAGATGTGTTTGTGCAATATCCCGGCGCAACGGCTCAGGAAGTAGAAGCACGTGTTACAAGACCTATGGAGCAGCTTATTTCCGAGATTCCGGGTGTAGAATATGTATACTCTATAATCAAACCCGGCATGAATTTAACCATTGTACGTTATCAGGTAGGTCAAAACGCCGAAGACAGCACCATCAAGCTTTATAATAAACTGTATTCCAATTTTGACAGAATACCCCAAGGTGTATCACAGCCGTTAATTAAAATCCGCTCCATTGACGACGTGCCTATTTTGGCTTTGACAATGTCAAGTAATAACAAGCATTTTACAGGCTACGAGCTGCGGCGTGTGGCAGCTGAAATAGCCGATGAGCTGAAAAAAGACGGTGATGTATCAGAAGTAAGCGTTACCGGAGGGCAAAAAAGGCAGGTGAAAGTAACCTTTGACCCTGCAAAATTGCAAGGGTATAACCTTAGTACTTTTCAGATAATGCAGGCTATTCAAAAGTCGAATTTTTTACTCAATTCAGGCAGGGTACAGTCTGACAATAAAGAATTTATAGTAGATACAGGCGGATTTATAAAAGACTCTACAGAACTGGGAAACCTTGTAGTAGGTGTGAACAACAATATGCCTGTTTATCTCAAAAATGTTGCCGAAGTGGAAGATACAGCAGAAGAACCGGTTAATTATGTATTTAATTATGACCACAAAACCGGCTCAAACGAAGCTGTTACAATATCTTTGTCAAAGAAAAAAGGTACTAATGCAACCAATGTTTCTCACAGGGCTTTGGCAAAAATTGAAAACATGAAAAGTTATCTAATCCCAAACGATATCAATATAACAGTTACAAGAAACTACGGTGAAACCGCCAAAGAAAAGTCTGACGAGCTTTTGAGCCATATGCTTATTGCAACCATTTCCGTAATAGCTTTAATTGCATTTTTTCTGGGGCGCAAAGAAGCTCTTGTTGTGGCGGTTGCGGTTCCTGTAACTCTTTCTCTTACATTATTAATAAGTTTTTTGATGGGCTATACCCTCAACAGGGTTACGCTTTTTGCTTTGATATTTTCGATAGGAATTTTGGTAGATGACGCAATTGTTGTCGTTGAAAACATACACAGGCACTTCAAACTTGAAGGTGCAAGCATAAAAACAGCCGTTAAAGCCGTTAACGAGGTCGGCAATCCCACTATTTTAGCAACGTTCACTGTAGTAGCGGCTTTGCTTCCTATGGCATTCGTATCCGGACTGATGGGACCTTATATGCGCCCTATACCGATAGGAGCTTCTGCAGCAATGATATTTTCTTTGCTCGTAGCCTTCATTGTAAGCCCATGGCTAAGCTATATAGTCCTGAAAGATGAAAAGCACGAAGGCGAAGACCATGAAGAACATCAAGACGGTAAAATGGTTGAAATTTACAAACACATTTTAACCCCGCTTGTTGAAAACAGAGGCAAGCGCCTCAATTCAATGAAAATTATCGCGGGTTTGCTAATCCTTGCATTTATGTTAGTTCCGCTTAAGTTGGTTCAATTTAAAATGCTTCCTTTTGATAACAAAAGCGAAATTCAAATAATTGTTGATATGCCGGAAGGCTCTACCTTAGAAGAAACTGCCGCGGTAACACAAGCTTTGGGCAAATATATAAATACAATCCCGGAAGTCATAAATTATCAAACTTATGTAGGTTCATCAGCTCCACATAATTTCAACGGACTGGTGAGGCACTATTTTTTACGCTCAAACAGTAACGAAGCTGATATTCAGGTCAACTTAAAGCCAAAACACGACAGACACAAACAAAGCCATGATTTGGCAAAAATGATGCGCCCCGAACTTCAAAAAATAGGTGTAAAATACAATGCTAACGTTAAATTAGCGGAAATTCCGCCCGGTCCTCCCGTCATAAGCACGCTTGTAGCAGAGGTTTACGGTCCTGACCCTGAGAAACAGGTAGAAATTGCGGGCAAAATAAAGGATATCTTTACTAAGGTAAAAGGAATTGTAGATGTAGACTGGTATGTCGAAGACCCTCAGACAAAAATCACCTTTATACCCGATAAAGAAAAAGCGGCCCTAAACGGAGTCAGTACGGATATTATTTCGCAGGCAATTAAAACCTCGCTTGGCGGAACTTCTGCAGGTCTGGTGCATTTTGATAAAGAAAAAGAACCTGTCGAAATATTTTTAAGAATGCCGCTATCAGAGCGCAGTGATATCAATGCTTTAACCAGTATAACTGTTCCGGCACAAACAGGCAGGTTAATTCCTGTTTCAGGACTTGTTAAACAAGAAACAGGCGAACAGGAACAAACTATCTATCATAAAAACATGAGAAGAGTAACTTATGTAACAGGAGATGTTGCGAAAGAGATAGAAAGCCCTGTCTATGCTGTTCTTGATATGAATAACATAATTTCTAAACTGAAACTTGATAACGACAAAAAACTAAAGCAATTAAATATTGCAATGCCTGATAATGAAAGTGAATATTCCGTGAAGTGGGATGGTGAGTGGCATATTACACTTGAAGTTTTCAGGGATATGGGTATAGCTTTTGCAGCCGTGCTGGTGTTGATTTATGTACTTGTTGTGGCCTGGTTTAAGGACTTTGTAACTCCGCTTGTAATTATGGCGCCTATACCGCTTACACTTGTGGGAATACTGCCGGGACATTTGATATTTCAGGCGTTTTTCACGGCAACCTCTATGATAGGATTCATAGCGCTTTCTGGAATTATTGTAAGAAACTCTATCCTGTTGGTTGACTTCATACACCTTGAAACGCAAGAAGGTACAGCGCTTAAAGAAGCTGTTATAAAAGCCGGACTGGTAAGATTTCGACCAATACTTTTAACGGCTCTGGCGGTTGTTGTAGGCTCGTTTGTAATGCTTTTTGACCCAATATTTCAGGGGCTTGCTATTGCTATGATGTTCGGCGCTGTTGTGGCTACGATTTTAACTCTTATAGTTGTTCCTGTTCTTTACTATGAAATATTTTCAAAAAAGGAGAATTAAATTATGTATATGGCAAAAACCGACAGTTGGTATTTAGAAAGAATTATTTATCTTATCGCAGGTGTAATGGTTCTGTTAAGCTTGGCTTTGGCTTACTTTTTCAGCGAGTATTGGCTTATTTTAACGGCTCTTGTAGGCATAAATCTTATTATTTTTGCGCTGAGCGGCTTTTGTATAATGGCAAATATTCTTGTTAAACTGGGTGTTAAGCCTAAAGACAATTAAATATACGGATAAAAAAAGAGGGTTTAAAAACCCTCTTTGAAGTATTAGAAAAGTTGTTTTATTTTTTCAATAACTTTTGTGAAATAGTTTCTTTAGGCAATTTTTTGAAGCACATAAACCAGTCGTTACATGTTACTGCCGGGTCAGGTTTTGCGTTTCTTTCTTTAATAACGCCGCAAGAGTTTGGCGGAGGAACAATTACAGGGTCGCCGGGCTGCCAATCGGCAGGAGTTGCCACTCCAAACGCATCAGAAGTCTGTAAAGCAATAAGCAACCGTTTAATTTCCTGGAAGTTTCTTCCCGCAGAAGCAGGGTAGTACATAATCGCTCTTACTTTTGCATTAGGGTCAATTATAAAAACAGCACGCACTGCCTGCGTTGTTGATACATTGGGCTGAACCATACCGTACTTAGCTGAAACATCCATCTTAATGTCTTCAATTAAAGGAAAAGTAATCTCCATGTTTTTCATGTCTTTGTATTCAATTTTTTCTTTGATTGTCCTAAACCAAGCCATATGAGCATAAAGACTGTCAATAGAAAGCCCGATAATCTCTGTGTTTAGAGCTTTAAATTCAGGCATCATTTTTTGAAAAGTCATAAACTCCGTTGTACACACAGGGGTAAAATCAGCAGGATGAGAAAATAAAATGACCCACTTACCCTTGTAGTCTTGAGGGAAATTCACCACACCTTGTGTAGTTTTCGCCGTAAATGCAGGAGCATCATCACCTATTAAAGGCATTGCATTTGCACCAAGCATTAAAAACGACATAACGCATAAAGATAGAATAATTTTTTTAAACATAGTGTCTCCTTTCATCTAGTTTTCATCACATATATTAATTTCTATATTTGTCAAAAGTTTTCTCGCCAAATCATTCTCAAGTTTATACCAGATTACATTCCCTTCTCTGTAGCCCTTAATAATTTCAGCATTTTTTAAAATATTCACATGCTGTGAAATCAAAGACTGCGATACCCCGAGTCTTTGGCTCATTGTACCTACATTACAACGTTCTGCATGCACAAGCCCGCAAACAATCTTTAGCCTTATAGGATGTGAAAGTGCATCAAATATTTTCACATAATCATTAACTTGCATATTTTTATTTCCTTGTTTATAATATTAGGTTATTATAATATTATAAAATATGAATATTGGCAAGCATGTAATTAGGAGAAATATATGAAAACAGTAATAATAGGCGGCGGGGCTTGCGGGGCAAGCTGTGCGGCAAGATTAAGAAGATTGGATGAAACCTTCGAAATTCTAATTTTAGAAAAAACTAACGAAATCTCCATAGCAAATTGCGGTTTACCCTATTATTGCTCGGATGTTATTAATGACAGGGGCAAAATACTTGTATCAAACCCTAAAAAATTCAAAGATTGGTTTAATATTGATGTTAAATTAAACTCGGAAGTTGTAAAAATCAACCGTGAAGCCAAAAATGTGGAACTGCAAAACGGAGAATTGATTTCTTACGACAAGCTCGTTCTTGCATTAGGTGCAAACCCCATAGTTCCGCCGTTTGAAGGTATGGATAGAAGCAAGGTTTTTACGGTAAGGACTTTGGCTGACGCAGATGGGATAAAAAACTTTATCAAGAACAACAATGTGAAAAAAGCAGTGGTTATAGGCGGCGGCTTTATAGGGATTGAAATGGCGGAAAACCTTGCTGAAATGAGTCTTGATACAACGCTTATAGAGCTTCAAAATCAAATTTTAGCGCCCGTAGACTACGAAGCAGCTGCAGTTGCCCAAAATGAAATGAGAGATAACGGGGTTGAACTTATACTCTCTGACGGTGTAGCACGTTTTTATGAAAATAAAATTGTTTTAAACTCAGGTAATGAGGTTGAATTTGATATTGTAATTATGGCTATAGGCGTTAGCCCCGAAACGACTTTGGCTAAAGAAGCAGGGCTGGCAGTGAACAAGGGACTGAAAGTTAACGAATTTATGCAAACTGCGGACCCTGATATTTACGCAGGCGGTGACAGCGTGGAAGTGCGGGATTTTGTTTCAGGGGATGAAACTTTAATCCCTCTGGCAGGACCTGCAAACCGTCAGGGAAGAATTATTGCCGACAATATTTCGGGAGGCAATTCTACATACAAAAATTCTCAGGGAACTGCCGTACTAAAAGTTTTTGACCTTACCGTAGCTTCTTGCGGTAACAACGAAAAACAATTAAAAGCTAAAAATATCCCTTATCTTAAGAGTATTATTTACAGCCGTTCTTTTGCGGGATATTATCCGAATTCCACACAGACTCTTTTTAAACTTTTATTCACGCAAGAGGGCAAAATTCTTGGCGCACAGGCAGCAGGGCAGGAAGGGGTAGAAAAAAGAATTGATGTTATAGCGACAGTTATGAGAAACAACGGCACAGTGCAGGAAATGCTCGATAGTGAACTTTGTTATGCTCCGCCTTATTCATCCGCAAAAGACCCTGTAAACGTACTTGGAATGAATGCCGAGAATATACTGAACGATTATATCAAACCTGCTTTTGATGAAGATTTAGATGGAGCATATTTAATTGATATAAGACCTTCCGCCATATTTAATATAAGCACCGTTGAAGGAGCTGTAAATATCCCCATAGATGAATTAAGAAGCAGATACAACGAGGTGCCGAAAGATAAAAAAGTGATTTTATTCTGTAATACAGGCTACACAAGCTATGTAGCCGAAAGAATTCTTAATCAAAAAGGTTTTGATAATATTTATTCTTTGGCAGGCGGCGTTGAACTATACAAAGAACTTACAAAAAATAGCAAAGCAATCGTTAAAAAAAAAGAAGATAAATGTTTAACTACATACTGTTGTGATCAATCAACAGTAAAAATAGATGCTACGGGTCTGCAATGCCCCGGACCTATTGTAAGACTTGCTTCTAAAATAAATGAGCTGCAGGATAATGAACTTTTAGAAATAACCTCAACCGACAAAGGTTTCAAGTCCGATGTTGAAGCCTGGTGCGAAATGACGGGGAATACCCTTTTAAGCCTGGAGCAAAAAGATAAGGTGATTAAGGCAATTATCCAAAAAGGCAATGCCTGTCCTGTTGCCCTACATAATGAAAAATCCAACAGTCAAACTATAGTTGTTTTTTCTAACGATTTAGACAAGGCTTTAGCAGCATTTATAATAGCAAACGGAGCCAAAGCAAGCGGGTGTGATGTAACACTGTTTTTCACTTTTTGGGGGCTGAATATATTAAGAAAATCCAACGTAAATGTAAAAAAAGGGTTGATAGACAAAATGTTTTCTATGATGATGCCGCAAGGCGCCGACAAACTTACCCTGTCCAAGATGAATATGGGCGGAGCCGGTTCAATTATGATGAAATGGGTTATGAAAAATAAAAACATCTCAACATTAAATGAACTTATAGAACAAGCTCAACAATCAGGGGTCAAGTTCATTGCCTGCAATATGTCTATGGACGTAATGGGTATTAAACGGGAAGAACTTATAGATGGTGTAGAAATCGGCGGCGTGGCTAAATACGTATCAAAAAGCATTGGCGCCGGCTCAAACTTGTTTATATAAAACTAACATTAATCACATCCACAACTAGGACTAAGTGTACCGTCGCAGCACTGAGCTCTGCCTTTAAAACAGCCGCATACTCCGCCATGGTGCGAGCAACATCCCGACCTGTTTTCAATAACAGGTACGTTTTGTGCATTGGATTCAAAAACAAACATTCCAAAACCGGTTAATAACATCAAAATTCCAAGCAAAAAGATAAACGTTCTCATGCTTACTCCCCTGGTTAGTTTATGTTTAAATACTAACACAAGCAGGTCAATAAAACATACAAATATAATATTAGTGTTTAATAAATATTTACAAATGAACTAGCGAACTCTTGCATTTAAATCAGCATACCTTCTGTCAACGTTTTGAATATGAGAAACCCACCAGTTAACTAAAAAGTCAGAAATTTCTTTTGCTGCCGCTCTTGTAATACCCATTTTTCTGTGTTTATCTTTAAGCTCGCCCAGCTTAGCTTCAAATGCTCTGTGCAACCTAATATGATATTCTTTTTCGGGGTAGTTTAATTTGCCGAAATAAAATTCTTCCGCCTGAAAGTGCTTTTTAACATACTCTTCAAGGAAACAAATAGCATCATAAGCCTGATCTTGCCCGCTTCCTCGCTTAAAAGCGTCAAGCAGGTTATTCGTTACAACAAAAATCTGCTTATGCTGCTCATCTATCATATCTATGCCTAATTTAAGCCTGTTATTCCACTGAAGCATAATTCCCTCAACCGTCTAATACACTAAAGCAATAAGTTATCTTATTTTGAAGATTTTGTCAAACAGTAATTAACAATTAGCGATAACGAATTCTGGCTTGAAGGTCAGCGTATTTTCTGTCAACATTTTCAATGTGATAAACCCACCAATCCAAAAGATATGAGGAAATTTCTTTTGCTGCCACAGGCGTAATACCTGTTTTAAAGTGCCTGTTTTTAAAATCTTCAATCTTTCTTTGAAATTCTTTGTGCAGCCTGATATGGTTATCTTTATCAGGATACGGCAATTTGCTGAAATAAAATTCTTCCGCTCTAAAATGCTTGATTACATATTCTTCAAGAAAACAAATTGCTTCATAAGCTTGGTCTTGGGCGTTATTTTTTTTAAATGCTTCAAGCAACCTGTTTGTTACAACAAAAAGTTCTTTGTGCTGTTCATCTAAAATATCTATACCTAATTTAAGTCTTTCACTCCATTGTATCATGCGGTTACTACCTCAATTACCTGTACAGAGTAATAAATTAGCGTATTTTTCAATTTTTGTCAATTTTCTTTTGTATTAACTGCTCTTTTGTTCCTATCTTAGAGGATATACCCATATATTTTATAAGCGCTTAAAATCAATAAGAGAACAAAAGGAGAAAATATGAATAACATAATAGAAAATTTCAGCGAAAAAGTTTTAACTTTTATTTTAATTGAAGGTATTTTATTTTTATTGTTGGGGATATTAGATTTGGTATTGCCGGTTTTCAGCACTTTGGCATTGTCTATGCTAATCAGTGTAATTTTTATAATCCTGGGTATAGCGAAGTTTGTGAACGCCGTAGCCTCTTTTAAATACCTGCACCATGTTTTTCTTGATATGGGGATAGGGATACTTGCCATAGTTATAGGCAGCTACTTATTTATGCACCCTGCGTTGAATTTAATGCTGCTGACAATTATGGTGGCGTTATATTTTATACTGGAGAGTGCAAGCTCTTTTTCTTTCGCTATTCAAGTCAAAAACATCTTTAAATACTGGTGGGTAAACTTCTTTGCAGCCGCGATACAGCTGGGGCTGGGAGTATACATAATCGCTGCACTGCCTGAATCTTCACTTTGGGTTTTAGGTATATTGGTCGGTGTAAGTTTGGTATTTACGGGTGTATCTTTAATAACAATCTACAGCACTTCTTTGGGGGTGAAAAACACCCTGCGGAAATAGAATTAATTTTTAATATATTTTTTTCTGTTGAGTTTATGAACCAAAAACCTCATATCTTCAGGCATCTCCATATAATTCGGATATTGAAGACTCATATACGCATGGTAATCATTAGGCACATAAAGCAGTTCGCCTTCGAACTCAAGCTGCTTAAGGGGAAAAATCATGTCTTTGGTGAAAAATCCTCTCATAGGGAAAAAATAAGAAAGCCAGTCGTCTATACTGTAGTATATTTTATTGCTTGACTGAACAATATCAGGATTATTTTTCATTTCTTTTTGCAAGAAATCATACATCAGTTGATAATTTTCCAAAATTTGTGTATCTCTGTTAATTTTTTGCAAATAATTTGAGTGTTCTTTTTCGTAATAATCCTCTGCATAATAATCATGGCAAAATATATCTATATTTTCATAATTTTCAATAGATTTTCCTCTGAAAATTTGGATATGATGTTGATCTATGGAATATATAATTTGTTTTGGGTATTCTTTGAAATATTTTTGCCAAAGAGGATATAAATTTTTATCTTTAATACTAACTGTACTTAAATCCATCTTAATAAAATTCTTTTCGCAGAAAAGTTTTGTTTTTTCATAATCTTCTCGCATCATTCCTATGTCAAAATCATCATCCCATGGAACAAAACCTCTATGCCTTATAGCGCCCAGTAAAGAACCGCAAGTTAGAAAATATTTTATATCATTTTGTTCAAAATCTTTTAGCATATTATGACAAAATTTAAAAGTTTTAAGTTGAAATTCTCTAATCTCACCGCCTGCGGGCTTTAAGTACTCGGGTTGTATTATGCTTTGTAAAAATTTTAGCTGTAGAGTATTAGTCTGATACATTTCAAAAAGTTTTTTTTCTTTATTTTCATGTTTTTTAGTTAAGGAGCTAAGTAAATTTGACCAAAAAGAATTTTTTAATATAGGAATAATTTCTATATTATAGTTAGAACCGCCTGCAAGGATGACATATCTCAGGTGATCTATAATTGTTTCGCTTTCTAATACAGCCGTAAGAATAATATCACAATCAAAATTGTATAATTCTTTTGGTGAAATTGTCTTATACGTGGAGTCTTGGATACCTTTATTACTAAATTTTCTGTCACACAGCGCTATAATATTTAGCGCAGACAAGTCGCAGTGTTTTTGTAACTCGCTAAAATACAACCCGGCACCATAAATTACTATTTTTTTGTCAGCATATTTTTTTGATAGTTTTTTTATTTGCTTTTCAGCATTAATTTTTTTAAAATGTTTTTTATAATCCATATTAATCTTTGAATTTTACTGACCAGTTGAATTATCTTATAATATAAAATATTTTTCAAGATTATTAAGAAGTTGTTGAATGTTATAAGATTTGATATGATAGTAGCAAGAGGATAATATATGGAAGATGAATTTAAAGAGTATTTAAAAGAAGTAAAATTTGATAAACATTTTTCTCGTTTAAAAAAGAAATTTAAAAATAAAAGTATTATTATCTACGGAACAGGTAAACTCTTTCAGTTTATTAAAGACAACTACAACATTTCGAGTCTTAATATAATCGGTATTTCTGATAAAAAATTTTCCCCGGAAGAAGAGGGAGAAATGCATCTTGGGTATAAAATAATTCCAAAAGACAAAATACCGAAATATAACCCTGATTATGTAATCGTTGCAGCGCTGGAGTATTCGGAAATTATAGAAGATTTTTATCATACAGAATTTAACCGTTCAAAAATAAAAATTATTCCGTTGGTAAAAATACCTATACTTAAGTTATTGGAAAAAATTTGGTCAAAGAATTAAATGTATATTCCTTATGATAAAATCGGCAAAACAATAGAGCTTTTTACCCCGTATGGGTTTAAAAGACAAATAAGAACTTTTTTTGAAGGATTTAGAGTTCATCAAAATTGCAGGTATATTGAAAGCAATTCAAAAAAAGTCCTAAAAAGACTACAGACAGAAGCTAAAAAACGTCCTTTAAAGGTGGTTTTCCACGTTTATGATGAATCAAAATGGAAGTGCCAATCTTTGTACGATTTGATGGAACAAGACAAGAATTTTGAACCCGTCATTATCGCTACCAAGAATTGTGCAAAAAAAGAATACATACTAAGCTATATGCCGCCTTGGTATACTCAAAAAGTATATAATTTTTTCAGAAATAAGAATATGCGGCTTGAAATAGGATATGATTGGCAAAAGGATGAATTTATTCCTCTTGAGAAATTCAATCCTGACATAATAATTTATCAAGCGCCTTGGTATGTACATAAAAATCAGGGTCCTGTTATGTGTTCAGCATTTGCATTAACTTATTATGTCCCTTATTTTGTGGCTACTGCTTTAGGTGAGAATGAATATTATTTAAGATTTCATAGATATATCCATGCACATTATGTTTTAAACCAGCTTATTCACAATTACTATGCACAGAATATGTCAAATAAGGGCAAAAATCTCAGAGTAGCAGGTCATCCTCAACTGGATTATTTTTATTTAAATAAAAATAAATTTGAAGAAAAAAAATACGTCATATATGCCCCGCATTGGTCATTTTTAGAAAACAAAATGTTACGATGGGGAACATTCAAAGAAACCGGGCAATTCATGCTCCAATATGCAAAAAAACACCCTGAAATAACTTGGATATTTAAACCTCACCCCGGTTTAAAAGGTACTTTAACTAAAATTATGTCTAAAGAAGAAATTGCAGACTACTACAATGAATGGGCAAAAATAGGAATGTGTTATGAAACAGGCGATTATCTGGATTTATTTATGCAATCTTCTGCCCTGATAACCGATTGCGGCTCATTTTTAACTGAGTATTTTATGACCGGGCAGCCTGTTATTCATCTCGCTTCAAAATACGCAAAAGAATATAATTCTTCTGTTGAAAAGATTTTAGGAACTTACTATAGAGTATGGAATAATGACGAGCTTAAAGAATCGTTGGATAAAATCCTTATCGACAAAGAAGACCCGCTAAAGGATAAACGACTGGAACTTCTTGAAGAGCTTGATTTTAAAAATTCTTATGCAGCAAAAAATATACTGGATGATATTAAAAAAGAATTAGGAATATTATGAACAATATAATAAAAATTTCTATTATAATGCCGATATTTAATTCCGCTAAATATTTAGCTCAGGCAATAGAATCTGTTTTAAATCAATCTCTAAATGAGTTCGAGTTGATTTGTATAAATGACGGTTCAACGGACAATTCTTTAGAGATTCTGGAAAAATATTCAGCGCGCGACAGCCGCATAAAAATTATCAGTAAAGAAAATGAGGGACAGGGTGTAGCAAGGAATTTAGCGCTAAAAAAAGCTGAAGGAGAATACATATTTTACCTAGACAGTGATGACTGGTTAGAGCCTAATGCTTTGGAGTTAATGTATAATAAAATTTCAGGTGACGGTAGTGACATAACTATTTTTAATACATATCGTTTTTATGAAAGTGATAATGCAAGAATGCCCGTTGAATACATAACATCGATGTATTCAATGTTCGGCGAAGACACTTTTTCTCCTTTAGATGCCCAAGATATTATTTTTTCAACCACCGCCCTTCCTTTCAAAATCTACAGGAAAGAGTTTTTAATAAGAGAAAATATTAAATATTCAAGTCATAAATTTATTGAAGATTCATTATTCTATATAAAAGCAATGATTAGTGCAAAAAAAATCAGTTGTTTAAATAAATATCTCTACAATTACAGGGTACATCCTAATAGTGTTTCATATTCCGCAGGCAAAAATATTCATGCATTTATAGAAATATTTTATATGTGTGAAGATATACTGAAAGAATCTACTACTTGCGATGATTTTATGTATTCATATCTGGATTATAAAATAATGCAAGGTCTTTGTTACTACAAAAAAGCAACCAATGATAAGAAAAAATGTTATCATTATTCTATACAAAAATTATTTAGACATATTTATAATACCTACCCAAAATATTTTACTGAAAGGAAGAATATTCCAGCGAGATTTTATTTTATTTTAAATTTATCATATTTAATGTTTAAAATAAAGTTGATAAGTATTGCAATTAAATCTCATATTAATTAATTTTTTCAGATAATATAATAAAAATTATGCGACAGGCGTTCATGCCTTATACAATTCTTTTGGAATAGCATACATAACTGTTTCGCAATAATTTTCCGAATAGTGTCCTAACCTGAAAACATAATCAGTTAACAATTCATCAAGAATAATTGGAATTTGAAGAAAATGTTCAGGTGAATGGTAAATCGAAATAGCCATTTGAGGTCTGTCCTTTAGAATTGTATTTTTAGCTCCCTCAATAACTTTTATCTCGGAATTTTCTACATCCAATTTTATAAAATCAATCTTTTCTATATTATTATCCTTCACAAATTTGTCTATGGAAGTTGTTTTAATTCTTAAAATATCTCCTTCATAACGAGTATAATCTTTTGCATCACATATACATGAAGCTGCTTTATTTGTTGCTACACTCTTAAACTCTAATACATCCTCTTTTATCCAAAGACCTTTTTCGACTAATTCAATATTAGGACTGCTTTCTATTAAACGTGCTTTAATGTCGGAATTAAACCGTGCTTTAAAATCTTCATAATTAGGTTCAAAAGAATAGATTTTTTTTACGTTTTTAAATTCTGATAAAAATATCAAGGCGTGTATACCGTTAAACGCACCGCCGTCAATAGCAACTTCTACAGCATCTTTATTCGTGTATTCCAAATATTGCTCTTCCGGATAAATACCCGCTACTAACTCTTTGAACCCCTTAAAACGTTCTCGGATTTTGTTTACATGTTTTTCTTTATTTTTAGTTTTTAATTGAACTTCTGACACAAACTTATATAACTTTTTATCACTATTTTCTTTGAAAACTTTTAATGCATTATTAATTTTTTCATCTTGAATACTTCTCAATACTCCATCCAAGGGTACTTTAACGATTTTTTTCCGATTTACCCTAAGCGCAGTCAAAACCAAGTACATGTCATTCCTATTATGATTCGAAGCTATAATAATTTGGTCATATTTATCATTATAATCTTTCAAATCAAAAGGAGAAATCACCTGAAGTCCTTCAAAAACACCTTTCCTGGAAGTATCAATAAAAAAAACAACTTCCACATCTTTACGTTGTTTTGCAAGATTATCTTTTATAGCTTTTCCAATATCACCTGCACCGTAAAGCACAATTTTTGAATTTTTTTTAATTTGCTGAAACAGCTTTTTATATGGATTTTTTTTAAACATAACTCTCTCCCTCTATCTGTGATTCCATAATAAATCTTTTTGAATTTTATAGCAAATTATAACGCTAAAACCAATCAACAAGCATTTTTTGTTCACCAAAATTCAGATTCAAAGTTTTGACAGCCTCATTATTCAAAAGAGTATCCAAACTGAGGTTAAATGCCACAGGGGTTACCGAAAACCCTAATTTCTCAACCTTTTCCATCGAAAGCATTTTCTTTTCTTCGTCAAGTACTTCTGCATAATTTAAACCTATACCAATACAGGCAGGCAATTTTAATTTATCGTTTTTGTCAAAGTACGGCAATCCGAATACCCGGCAAATTAAGCCCCTGTACTCGTATATACAACAAATTTTGTCTATTAAAAACGGGCATTGGTATAAAAATTCATCTTCGTTATCATTTCGCCCTTGTTTAATTTTTCTAATATTTTGAAGAACAAGAGTTTGCTTAACTCTGTCTAATTTGCTGAAACCTAAACGCATATACTTAAATTCAAGCTCCGTTATAGGATAACTTCCTGATTCACAACAATAAGAACATCCTTTTTTACATTTAATATAAGGCGCCTGCTGCTCAAAAAAACCTTCAACTTTTTTATCTATCAGATTTAAGTATCGTTCGTAATAGTTAGACATAATAATAAGTTTAGCATATAAATTAAAATGGGAGAAAATACATTATGTAAAATGACGTTATTTTTTATCTTTGGCTTCTATCCTGGTTATAACTCCGTGTACTTTATGAGTAGGCAAGTCATAAAAATTTACAAAAGTTGGTGTATTTCTTTTAATAAAAGAGAATATTTTCCAAACAGGATTTGTGGTTTCGATTTCTTCTACCCAGTAGAATATTATTTTCTAAAAATACAAAAAAACATTCTCATAATTTGAAAAATAGTTTATAATGGATTTGCAACAGAATTTACTTAGGTTTTCAAGAAAGGAGAACCGGACTATGTATAAGTTTAAAAAGCTCATTACAACAGTATTATTAGCTGTATTTATTATCTCTTATTCCTCATTAGCCTTTGCAACCCCGGCAGATACTGCACAAGTAGAGCCGGAAAGAGTTATTAAAATGGAAAATCTTCCTGCCGTAAAAAATGTGTCCTCTAATTTAGTTACGATAACTAACTATAAAGCAATTATCAACAAAGGAGACGTTTTTAAGGTAGCTTTTGCCCAGGATTTTACAACAAAAGGACTGCAAACAGGCGACAAAATTATCTTTAACCTCCCCAAAGGTCTATCTACCACAGAAGGAAGAATGCTTCTGCCCTGCGGAACACAAATTATCGGCGTGGTAACTTCTTATACCCCGCCAAAATGGTTTAATAAAAATGCCAAAGTTGTTCTTAGTTTTAACGAAATATTGGTGCCTAATTCAAAAATTTGTGAGATGGGCGCTTGTGTTTATGCCAAAAACAATATCCTTCAACGCTCAGGCTGGGCTACCGTAGCAAAACCCGTTATCTGGACAGTGGGCTTGTTTGGAGTAGGTGCAGGACTCGGAGCGGCATTTGGTGCTGCTGCAGGTAACGCTGCAACAGGCTGTTTAGCGATAGGTATGCCCGTAGGCGGCGGCGTTGGACTTCTTATCGGTGTAATCACACCGGGATTACACTATAAAGCTAAAGCAGGTAAAGAAATACCTATTCAGCTTAATCAAGCTATGGTCATTTATAATCCTGCACAATAATACCTTTAACAGTAACAATAAAAAAGCCTTAAGATAATCTTAAGGCTTTTTTGTTATAAATATGAAAATGCTACGTAATAACGCCTTGAACAAAATCAAAGTGTCCCAAATTTATATTTGAAAGCACTTCATTCGGATTTCTGTAAAACAAAACATTATTTACTTTGACAGGAGTATGTTTCTCAAGCGCTGCTACGACAAAATCTTCAATGGGTCTGCCCGCATCTATTTTACGTTTATTAGCGAAGTATTTCTTCATTATTTCACTTATATTATTTTTCAAAGTCTGATAGGAATCCTGCAATATACTTGCCATTCTGGTTTCAACATTTATTCTGTCTTCATTTGTAACAAAAAGGTCTACAAAGCCGTTAGGAGTATTATTTACAGGTCTGCCATGCTGCCGCAGGGAAATCTGGTCAAGCAATAAATCTTCTATCTTTTGCAATGATTTATTGTCAATTAATTCTTGAGATGAGGGGTACTTCAAAGCTTTAGCAAGGGGCGGTAATGGCGATGATTCAAGCCTTATTCTTAAAAATTGAAAATGGTTGGAAAAATGTTTACTGCTGGAATGCAAAGCTTCCGCTATATTGTCCAAAGCATTTTCTGCTCCTTTAACTTTCCATAATCCTTTAAAAGCTGTATTTCTACGGTTATCCACCAAATTAACACTATTTATTTGCATCCTCTAACTCCTGAACTGCCTCAATGCCTACTAACATTGTAGTATACATTTTCTCAGGAATTATTCAATAAAAATTCCAAATAAATTTACTTAAATTTACATTAAAAAGAATACCGTCTAGCTTTGATACTGGAACAAAGTTGATTGATAATTTGCTATAGAGGCTGCTGTTGAGGTAATAGAGGAGTTTAATTCCGCTTCCTGCTCAGACAATTTAGCAATCGCATCAGTATCATTGTTGGCTTCAGCTGCGGCTTTTTGTGTTTTTAACTGTGCTTTTTTATATTCAAACTCCGCTAACTTAGTTTCCAATTGTTCAATTTGGAACTCCAAATCCATTTTAAATACAAGGTTGGTTCTGTCTTCTTCGCTTACAGTCTTGCCATTTGCCTGAGCTAACAACCTTTGTAATTTTATTGCCGCTAGCTTATTTTCATAATGCAGAGAATTTTGCTGACGAATTGCCGTATTATAAGATTTTTCATCTTCATTTTGCATACTTGTCGAACGGGTTGCAGCTGCTTCTGATGTTTTATAGAGAATTCCAAGTTTATCCATAACAGCCTCTATATAATTTTTCTTTGTATCGGATAAAGGTGAAAGTGACTTCATAGGTTCGCTGTTAAGAGTCTCATAAAGATTTAATGCTTCTGAATAAACAATACTTTCCTGATTGTTTTTCAAATCCAAGAGAAACATTTTGAGCGCTAATTCTTCATTTGTTATAGTGCGTCCTTCTTGTTGAGCTTTCAGCTTTTCCTGGGCAAGTAACAATTCATTCATTCTTTTATCAAGTTTAGCTATCTCTTGTTCTAAAAGATAAGATTGATAATCATTTCCTGCTGTCATGCTTGTTAACAATTCTGATTTTAAAGGTTCAAGTTTAGCCGTAACTTCGGCAAGTTCTTTAGTAACACCTGACAAAGTAGCAGGTATTGAGTTAGAAAGACTTGCTGCTACCTGGGCTAAAAGCTCGGATTTCAAAGTAGACTTCGTACTATCGGTGGTAGTTTTATCGGTTGAAGTCGGTGTTGTTGGACTATCCGTAGCAGTTTCTTCTATAGTACCTCCATCATCGTCCAAACCTACCGCAACATTTATATTATCAACTTTACCGTTAATAATATCATTTCTGCCATGCACAATCGTAACACCAGCTACGCTATTTGTAATAGTATCATTACCGGCTCCGCCGTCTAAAAATGCTTTAGCTCCCGAATTAATAATAATGTCAGCGCCAACATCCCCATTAATAGTTGAGCTGGAGCCTTTATTAGTTATATTGTCGTCACCTTCATTACCATTGATAACAGCTGAGGTTCCCGTATTAAGCATAGTATCATTACCGGCACCGCCATTAATAACGGCCTCCGCAGCGCTATTTTCAAGATAATCATCGCCTTCTTCACCAAAAACCTTAGCGGCTCTGCCCGAGTTTTTAATATTATCATCACCGCTGCCGCCATAAACAATAGAATCCTTGCCGCTGTTTGTAATATTATCGGCATCCTCATCACCGTAAATAACGCTACTTTGGGCATTGTTTGTGATTGTATCATTACCTGCATTACCATGTATATTGGAGCCTTGAGCATGATTCGTAATGATATCATTACCTTCATTACCATTGATAACAGCTCCTTTACCGCCTGCAGTGTTAGTTATTGTATCTATACCTTCTCCGCCGTTAATAAATATATTAGCAGCATTATTTTTGATAACATCATTGCCTTTGCCGCCGTTAATTGTTACACCGGTAGCTTGAGTGCCGTTTGTAATAGTATCATTACCATCGCCGCCGTTAATTGTTACATTAGCCGCTTGATTGACAACCGTATCATTACCGGCTCCCGCATTTATTACGGTACCTGCTGCCTTTTTATTATTTGTAATAGTATTATTCCCGCTTCCACCGTTAATAACGGCATTCTCTCCGTTATTAATTATCGTATTGGAAGAATTATTCATGTTAAGTGTAGCGCCGGCAGCATTGTTGGTAACAGACTTAAAATCAACGGGCATGTTTGCAATGCAGTTACTACCGTTAATAATTACAGTCATACCCGCCTGTGCAACAGAATTAATTACAAATTCACAGTTCTGCGCCTCAATAGTTATGGTTTTACCTGAAATTTTATAGATAAATTTGTAATTCTCAAGATTGTCTGCGCCTATAGTGAACGAGCAGCCGTTTTCATTTAAAGTTTTTACAAATCTGTAATTAGCATACTTATTTGATATAGAATCAGTTTGTGCGGTATCATTTTCATCAAAATCACCTATAGCAACCACATTTTCTGTTTCTTGGGGATTCAAAAATGCGGCAATAAAAGTATTAAAACCGGGTGCTGCTTCAAGTATACCTTGTGCTTCTTTAGTAGAAATACCGTTTATAGAGGCAAAAGCAGCCACATTTTGAGTCTTATCTTTAGATAAGATAATACTTTGATAACCATTTACAACAAATTCTGCACCGATTTTCAAAACCGCCATCGTGTACCCTTTCCTTCGAATTTATTCAGATTAAACTTCTTATCGGCAAAATTGTTTAAAAACTTTAAGCTTTTGACGGCAACTATTACAAAACTTTACAAATTTTGAAAATAACAATCAGACTGATTAATTTTTGTTCAATTATGCTATAATTTCTCAAACGGGCAGATATACAGGTCAGGTAACTATGATAAAACCGCAAGAAGCTTTAGACAGGTTATTAGAAGGAAATAAAAGATTTGTTGCAAATCAATCCCTCCATCCAAACAGATGTCAGGAAACAAAAGATTCGCTGCTGCATGAACAACGTCCTTTTGCAGTGATTTTATCCTGTTCAGACTCTCGGGTTCCTATAGAAATTATATTTGATGCAGGGTTTGGAGATATATTTGTGGTAAGAACAGCCGGGCATGTCCTTTCTCAGGAAGTTATGGGAAGTATAGAATATGCTGTGAGGTCATTGGGAGTTAAACTTGTGATGATTTTGGGGCATGATAATTGCGGGGCTGTTCAATCGGCAATAAAAAGCTACAAGAATAAAACCCTTCATAAATTATCTTCCGGAATGCAGTCAATAATGACTCATATATATCCCGCAATAGAAGGTATTGTTTGTGAAACCTGCAACCATGAATTTTTAGATGCCGCTATAGAATCTAACGTAATTTATCAGGTTAACGACTTGATTAAAAACGATGAATATATAGCGCAAAAAGTAAAAAATAAGGATATTATGGTAATAGGCGCCAACTATAATTTAAAAACAAGCAAAGTAGATATAATTACTGCTAAAAATTAGCTGCTAATTTCAGCCGCAGCCGGACAAAAATGTAAATATTAATTAAGATAACGATAGTTAATAGTCAATTTTTGTGATTTACAGCTATATAAGATTGACCGGGTAACAGGTAAGATTAAAATGCGAATTTATGGTAATTATTTGAATAATTCTCCGTGTTTAGATAAGGACAAAATATCCTGCCGTCTTAAATTAAATCAAGCCGTACCTTCATTCAGCGGCCGGCTGAGATTAGAAAATTGTAATTCGATGAAATTAATACAAGAAACAGCTTTTTTTAGGCAGTTATCGGGTTTGGCTTTTGTAAGAGATTATGCGGAAAAAATGTTTGCAAATAAACAAATAATAAGAATTTTAGATGGGGCTTGCTCTACCGGCGAAGAAACATGGTCGTTGGCAATGCTTTTTCAGGATTTTCCCAAAAAAGTACAAATAACAGGCTTTGATATAGGTAAAAGCGCTATTGAGGAAGCAAAAAAAGGAGTATTTCCAATATCCAAGATAAAGCTTAATCCATATCTGGAGGATTTTTATGATGCATACAAAGATTCTTTTCTTTCCTTCAAACCAATCTCGGAATTACAGGAATACCAAAAGAAGTGTAAAGAACTTTTTGACAGCTTCTTCGAGCCTACCTCCGTGCCTAAAGAAAGAATTTCTTTAATGGAAAAAATAAAACTCAAACTGCTCGGAAAATATCTGCCTAAAAAGGAAACAAATTACTATAAAGTAAGACCTGAAAAGGCGTTGTTATGTAATTTTGTGGAAGGTGATATAGTAAAACCGGATAATTTGGCAAAAGATGGACAAGTAGATATATTTCTGTTTAGAAATGCCTTATATCACTTAATTACAGACGATTTACCTTCAAAGCCATGCAGGCTTCCCTTTCCAAAAGAAGAATCACAAAAAATATTAGAAGATCTTTTTAGAGATATTCGCCGCAAGCTATCCAAAAATGGGATTTTTGTCTTAGGGAACAATGAAATGTTTCAAACCTTAGATGACGGATTAGTACAAAAAGTTTTACAACAAACCGGTTTTATGCCTGTATTTAGAGATAATCCGGAATTTGCGGCAGTATGGCAAAAAGTATAAAAGATTTTTTTTGTTATAAAATTGTAATTACTATGCAAGAAGCGAAAAAAGATAAAAAACAAAATAAAAAAACTAAAATCGTGATTAAAGGTCTGGATATTGATAAAGCCGAATATCAGGAAATCGTGCTTTCTCATACAAATCATCCGAGAGTAAAATAATCCGCCAAGTCGGTGTTTTGAAAAGAGGACTTAATATTGTATAATAGCTCTATAGAATATTAAGGTTATAAATGTTTGAAACGGATGTAGATGTAATAGTAGTAGGAGCAGGCAGCGCAGGTTGTGCGTGTGCTATTACGCTGGCTCGTGCAGGTAAAAAAGTCGCTCTTATCGACCGCGGCGACTTTGCAGGCGCAAAAAATATGTTCGGCGGTGCTGTCCATATTAAAGCGGCTCAGGAAATTTATCCCGATTTACTCAACAGCGCGCCTATAGAAAGATTTATTACAAGACATAACTACGCAATATTAGGGAAAGAAGACGGTACTTTTATAGGCTATGTTAATCCGCAGGAACCCTACGAAAGTTTTTCCACCTCTAAGTCAAAATTTGACCGATGGTGCGTTGACCAGGCAATAAAAGAAGGCGTCTATTTTATCCCGCAAACGGTTGTCTCATCACTGATTAAATATGACGGCAAAGTAGCAGGTATAAAAACAGCAAAAGAAGAATTCTATGCCCCCTTAACGGTGGTCGCTGATGGTGTAAATTCTCTTTTGGCACAGCAAATAGGACTTCAAAAAGATATCAAGCCCAAAGATGTTGCTTTATCTGTTAAACATCTTTTGACATTGCCTAAAGAAACCATAGAAGAACGCTTCAGGCTTTCAGACAACACCGGTTCGGCTTATACCATTATGGGCGGACCTATGCTTGGTATGGCAGGGCTGGCTTTTATATACACCAACCAAAACAGTATTTCAATAGGAATAGGCATCACATTGGAAGACCTTAATAATATAGAAATAAGGCCTCATGAGCTTCTTGGCAAATTAAAAGAACACCCGCTTATAAATCCGCTTATAAAAGATACCGAATTGAAAGAATATTCAGCGCATATGATTCCCGAAGGCGGCTATCATTCGGTAGGGAAACTCTATGATGACGGGGTTATGGTTATCGGCGACGCTGCAATGCTGGTTAATAACCTGCATTGGGAAGGAGCAAACCTTGCTATGATGAGCGGGAAGTTTGCAGCCTTGGCGGCTGTTGAGGCTTTGGATAAAAACGATTACTCGGGAAAAACTTTGAAAAAATATAAAAAACTGCTTGATGAGAGTTTTGTTATGAAAGATTTAAAAACATATAGAAACTTTATGCCGTTAATTGAAAATAATTCAAAAACACTGCTTAAATTTTACCCCGAAAAATTAAACGAGTTCTTTAAATTTTTTACTTCCACGGACGGAATTCCAAAAAAACAAAAATACTGGACATTTATACGGGGAGTAATAAAAGAGCGGGGAATATTCGGGCTGGGTTCCGACGCAGTTAAAATAGCCAAGCTTATAATGGAGATTCTTTTATGAACATAGATGATTTACTTGCTACATTAAAATATAAAGCGGACAGTGAATCTCATTTAATCCCCGACCAAACAAAATGTGCAAAATGCACCAACAGGGTATGTGAGCATGTTTGTCCTGCATGTGTTTACGAATGGAGTGAAGAAGAACATAAACTTCTTGTAGCGTTTGAAAATTGTTTGGAATGCGGTGCCTGTAAAATAGCCTGTGTTCAAAAATCTATTGCCTGGCGTTATCCGAGTGATTCTAAGGGTGTTACATTTAAGTCAAGTTAAGGGTGAAAGGAGTTAAAGATGGCTGAGGAACTAATCAGAAGATGGTATGACAGGGATCCTGTTTTGTCTAAATCAATGAGAATTTTAAAAGAAAGCGGTGATGATTTCCAAATAAAGATGGCAATGAATTTAATGAAAGTGATAATTGAGCACCACATAGATTCAGACCAGTTTAAGTCTATAGAAGACATCATGGATGCGGTTAAATACGGTCATATAGAAAAAGGCAATTCACGCTGGTACGATGCCGACAACACATTAAGAACAGCTATTCAAATGCTTGAAAACTGCCCCGCCGCCATGCAGGATAAAATTACAAAAAAAATTGCAAAAAAAATCATCGAAGAATTCGATGAACTTGATAACTCAGATTTAGAAAATGAAGAATAATAAAGTTAGGCTTTTCATTTCTCTGTGATACAATATCCTCATAACAGTGTTCTTTTTTACTGGCGATATTGAATGTAGTCATATTTTTATTTCCAATATCTTGCAAAATTCTTGTAAGGAGTAAGCAAACAGTAATCTAGCAAGATAAGGAAATTTAAATTATGATGAATTTGAAATTTGAAGAGTTTGCTCTTAGCGATGAAATGTTAAAAGCAATAAAGAAAATGGGCTTTGAAGAAGCCTCACCTATCCAGTCTAAAACCATAGGTTTGATTTTGGAAGGTAAAGATGTTGTTGGGCAAGCACATACAGGTACAGGCAAAACCGCTGCTTTTGGGATTCCCGCTTTAGAAAAAATCGACCACAATTCCAAACGGCTGCAGCTTATAATATTATGCCCCACCAGAGAATTGGTATTACAAGTTGCCCAGGAAATAAAAAATCTTGCAAAATACAAGGAAAAAATAAACATTGTTCCTGTATATGGCGGACAACAAATAGAAACACAATTAAAAGCTTTAAAAAAGGGCGCTCAAGTTGTAGTCGGAACCCCGGGCAGGACCATGGATCATTTAAGACGAGGCTCTATAGATATTTCGACTATAAAAACAGTTGTGCTTGATGAAGCTGATGAGATGCTTGATATGGGTTTCAGAGAAGATATAGAAACTATTCTAAAAGATTCTCCGAAAGAAAGACAAACAATTATGTTTAGTGCAACTATGGAGAAGGATATTCTGCGCCTGACCAAAAACTATCAAAGAAATCCCGTTATCGTAAATGTCATATCCGAAAAAGCAAACCCCCTTCGTATCCAGCAAGTTTATTTTGAGGTCTTAAATAAAAACAAGCCTGAATTAGTCAGCAGATTAATAGATTTACATAATATTAAACTGTGCCTTATCTTTTGTAATACAAAAAGCCAGGTTGATGAACTTGTAGAAACGCTTAAAACAAGAGGGTATTTTGCAGACGGTCTGCATGGTGATATGAACCAAAATCAAAGAGAAAAAATAATGAGATCCTTCCGCTCAGGCTCGACGGAAATCCTCGTTGCTACGGATGTTGCAGGCAGAGGGATAGATGTAAACGATGTAGAAGCGGTAATTAATTATGATTTGCCTCGTGATGATGAGGATTATACACACAGAATAGGGAGAACAGGCAGAGCCGGTAAAAAAGGAAAGGCTTTTACTTTTGTATCCGGCAAACAAATCTATAATTTAAAAAGAATAGAAAAATCTAACGGCGCACTTATTACAAGGCAAAATATCCCTACTTTAACCGAACTTGAAACTATTAAAATCAATAAAATTTCTGATGAAATAAAAACCGTTATTGAAGAATCACATCTGTCAAGTTTTGTGAACCACGTGGAAATGATTATGGGCGATGAGTGTACTTCAATAGATGTTGCGGCAGCGCTTTTGAAAATAATGCTTGAAAAAGAAGCCGAAAACTTTGATGAAAATGTTAACTTTGAAGAGTTTGAAAAAGTTGACCTTCCTAAAAAAAATAAAGGCGGGTATAAAAAGCATTTTAACCACAATAAAAAGAAAGATAATAATTACAATGATTTTTCAGGCAATAAAAATAAATCGCGCAAATATAAAAGAGATGTTGATAAAAAAAGTTTCTTAAATTCAAAGAAAAATAAGAAAAAGGGTTAAAGTGCAACATTATTAATTATTTACAATCTGGCTTTTTAAGCAAAAATTGTTGATAATTATTTTATGGAAGCAAAAACAACCGATATAATCACTCTTTTATCATCAGCGGATAAGTTTGAAATACCTGTATTTCAACGGTCTTTCTCTTGGGGAAAAATTCACTGGGAACAGTTATTTTCAGACATCGGGAGTATATTGCGCAATAAAAAAATCTCATCCCATTTTTACGGTATCTTTGTCTTAAAACCGGACAAAAATAATTTTACGTACTTTACTCTTATAGACGGTCAGCAAAGGCTTATTGCAATCTCTCTGTTAATTTGTGCTTTATGTGATTTTTTTGCCGCAAAAAAACACAAGGAAGCCCTTCTTCTTTCTCTGCAAGGTAAAGCCAAACTTCCAAAAATAGTTTTTCGCATACCGGAATTCAGTTCTTACTTATCGGTACTTTCCGATAAAAAATTTGCACAAATTGATAATTCCATATTTGCCGAAGCTTACAGATATTTTTATGCCCGGATTAAAAACGAAAAATATGAGCTTGAAGATTATTTTTTAACACTGCGTAAATTTGAAATAGTAAAAGTTACTTTAAATACAAAGGATAACCCTCAGCTTATTTTTGACAGCTTAAACTCTACAGGTAAAGCTTTAAATCTGTTTGAAAGAACAAAGAACTATATTCTAATGGGAATCTCCGCAGCACAGCAGGACAATATTTATAAAAACTACTGGACTACTCTTGAAACGTCATTTTCTAACGATGAAGCTTTGTTTGAAAAATTTATGTGCGCCTACCTATCTGTGAATACGTTAAATAATGTTGAAGTTAAAAATATAAGCAACGAATTTAACAAATTTTATAACTATAAACGCAACTACAAAACAGCAGAAGAAATTATTGCCGAGTTTGTAAAATTTTCCCAGTATTTTTTAAGAATACAAAAAGCTGATTTTATACCTGAATTAGCTAACACCATAAGACAAATTAATGCAATGGGAACGGAAGAAGTATATCCGTTTTTGCTTGAAATTGTAGATGATTTTGAAAATAACTTAATAAGCAGAGAAGTGTTCCTTGATATTTTAAACAATACTCTTCAATATATAATAACAAGACAAGCCGCAAATGAAGAAGTTATCGATTTTCGTAAATTAAGTAAAAATATAGGGAAAATGATTGCAAAACCAACATAAGAAAGGTGAATTATGTCAAAAAAAATAATAGTTTTATCAGGTAAACAATTTTCGGGCAAAGATACGGTTGCAAAATTCCTGTTGGAATTTTTACCTGATTTTATAAGAATAGGGCTTGGTGATGCCATTAAACTTGAATACGGCAAACAAAAAAATCTTACTTTGGAAGAAATAGAAAATAACAAATCCCGATATAGAGCGGATTTAATAGGGCTTGGCGATTGGGGCAGAGCTCAAGACCCCGATTATTGGCTTAAAAAAATAATTGAACAGGAGAAAAACGTTATAGTACCCGATATGCGCGTTCCGCATGAAATGCAGGTATTCAAAGAAAACGGCGCCATATCTGTCAGAGTGGAATCGCCTCAATCTCAAAGAGCAAGAAGAGGGTTTTTGGTCAAAGAAGACGACCCTACCGAAACTTTATTAGATGAGGTAACAGACTGGGATTTTATGGTAGCTAATGACGGTACACTAGAGGATTTAAAAGACAAATCAAAGGTACTTGCTCAAGATATCATGAAAAAATTTACTATGTAAATACCTCACCCGGGCAAGAATTTTATATCAATAACGGCTATTCAAAATCAATTTATATCAAGGTATATTATTTGCATAGGTAGAGATTAGGAGATTTTATTGTGCAATTAACATACAAAGCCCCATGCTGTGAATTATCAAAACTGGAAATAATCTGGCTACAGTTAAGCAACATAGCATGTAATTTGAAGTGTAAACATTGCTTTTTAAATTGTTATCAAGATTTTAGAAAGAGAAATTTTTTGCAGGTAGAAAAGATATTTAACGAGCTTCAGGAAGCTGAGTTAAAAGACTTAAAAAAGATAATTCTAACAGGCGGTGAACCTTTTATACACAAAAAAATTAATGATATCATTAAGCTTTGTCTTAATTATGCTCCTGTTGAAATACATTCAAACGGAACTCTTCTCAATGAGAAAAAGATTAAAGTCTTAAAACAAATACAAAATTCTTACGCAAACGAGCTTTCTTTCAGATTAAGCCTTGACCATTTTACGGAAGGGCGTAACGATGAATACAGAGCAAGAGGCGTCTTTAAAAAAGTAGTCAATGCAATAATAAACCTGCAAAAGTATAACTTTAAAGTTCAGCTTGCCTGTATAAATATTAAACATGAATCCGAAGAAGTCTTGCTTGACGGTTTTTCTAAATTATTTGAAAGGGAAGGTATACATCTGCCGCAAGATGATATTAAAATTTTGCCGATGCTGTATTTGGGAGATTATGCGAAATATTACAATATATCAAAAACCAAAGAGGTTTTAACCCCTCAAGAGCTTGCCGATACGGGAACTTCCTTTCTTGACTGCAAAAATTCAAGAGTATTAAGCATTGACGGAGTATTTTCGTGTCCGGCTTTGGTCAACGACCCGAGAGGAAGGCTGGGCGACAGTATCCATGATGTGTCCAAAAAAGTCTACCTCGAAACTCAAACCTGTGTAGATTGCGTAAAAAAACGCGAGAAACTGTTCGGGTAAATAACTGTTTTAATAAAATAAGAAATAGGCTGTCAATCGACAGCCTCAAATTATTTTTTAGTCAGCCCCTATTTTTTAGGAATTATCCAACCGCAGGAGAGGTCAACTGTTATGTCTTCCTGTAGTTTCACATAAACCACACTGCCTGATTTAAGGTTAATTTTGCCGCCTTTGAAAATTGCACGCAATATTCTTGCAAGCCAATTTCTCTTTGGTGTAGTGTCTATGCTTCCGAAAAAGTCTGTTTTCTGACCGATTGGGGTAGTTATAAGCTCGGTTTCAAGCATAACTTTACCGTTTCTAACAAAGTATCTTCCCACTTTTACATCGGTAATTTCACCGGCTACATTGCTGCCCTGGAGTACCAGGATATAGCCTTCTTTAGAAATAAGATTTTGCGGTGCATTGGCGATAAAGATTTCTCCGGCTTCATTTTTTTGGCTGCTTAGCGGGTTAACAAGCACGATTGGCACAAAAGAACCCGCAGGGATTGTACCTACTGAACCTTTAACAATCGCATCAGGCAAAATAACGCCGGGTCCTTTTTTAGGCCGCATAGCTTCTCTTAACTTAGCGTTAGGGTTCAGTTTAGCTTCTTCTCTCATTCTAAAGAGAAGCACGGCAAGTTCCGCTCTTGTAGCCTGTCTGTTAGCTGCAAATTCTTTTTCTTTTTGAGGAACTTTTGCTACTATGCCGATAATTTCGGCTTTGCCTGCGCTTACTATAATCCATTCGGGAATATATACATAGTCAGCATACTGTTCAATAAGGACCTGTTTTGCTTTATCAAGAGATATGTCCTGCGTTGACAGTGCGGATATCGCCACTGAAACAGCTTCTGCTCTTAATACATTGCCCTCCGGATTAAACGTATTGTCAGGAAATCCTGTTATCAAATCAAAATAAACGGCTCTTTGAATCGTACTATATGCCCAGTGAGAATACGGCACATCAAGAAAATTAATCTCTTTTTTAATGGGAGAATGTTCCTGAGATAAAGCCTTGATTACCATAGTTGCAAATTCAGCTCTTGTAGCTAATGCATCGGGCCTGAACGTGCCGTCGGGATAACCGGCTAAAACACCTTCTTTAGCCATAATTTCTATCTGCGGATAAGCCCAGTGGGTATTATCCAAATCCGAAAAATCTCTTGCAAATACGCTAAATGTAAGAATATTCACCACAAATAGCGCAAATAAGAGTGCTTTTAAAAATCTTTTCATAATCTTCCCCTGATTTAACTATTCTTCATCGTCGTCATCGAATTCATTTTCAAATGCTTCGGCGACCTTGTTAAATTCTTCATCATCTTCTATTTCTTCAAAAGTATAATCGTCATTTTCCTCTATGAAACGCATTAATATGAGTTCGTCGCCTTCTTGTTCTTCACCGTTTTCATCTACGGGGATTAAAGCAGCATAGTCCTGCCCCTCTACCGTAAAAACATCAACGATTTCAAAATTTTGAACTTTGCCGTCTTCTCCTTTTGTAGAAACAATTCTTTCTTCGTTGTTATCCATTTTTGCTTTCCTTATCTAAGTGCTGTTGTAATATTAGGATAGCTGATATTTTATCAACCATACCTTTGTTTCTGGTATATTTTTTATTCTGTTGTCTTAAAGTAAATTCAGCTTGCCTGCTGGTTAATCTTTCATCTTCTAATATAACATTAATATCGGTTTTTTGTGTGATTTTTTCGGCAAATTCTTTACAATCCAAAGCCTGTTGCCCCTCGGTTCCGTCCATATTCTTTGGCAGGCCTGCTATTATTTTATTTACATTGTAAAAATTACAAAGTTCCCGAATTTTTGCAAGAGCAGCCTCCTCAGGTTCTCTCAATATTGTGTCCAAAGGCTGTGCGGTTATTAAAAGCGGGTCTGATACTGCTATGCCTATTCTTTTTTTGCCTATATCAAGTCCTAATACTCTATTCAAAATATTTCCCGCCCCATTGTGTTTCTAAAAATTCCAGCAGTTCAAAAGCTTTTTCTTGCGTCAACGCCGGTTTTGCTTCTTTACTCAAAGCTATAAACCTGTTGGTTGGCGGCTTTTCTTCCTGTGCTATTATGTCCGCCGTATATTGCAAAATAGAACGTCTTAATATATCTTTTAAAAATTTATTTTCACCTTTTTTAATGATATTTGCCAAATTTAACGCAAGATTTGCATTTACAAACTGGTCGTTGCGATAAAACACATACGCTGATTCCTTTAACATTTGTGAATATATTTTTATCTTATCCGGAGTAAATATTTCGCTGTAAAGTTCAGAAAATTTATCCTCCAGCAATTGGATATAATTTTCACCGGGAGCGGTGAAATTCTTTATTGCAAACTCTATAATCTCGTCTGTTAAAGACGTATCGTTATATTCAAAGAACCAGCTGTCAAAACATTCTGTATCATATAGCACCTCAAGATCCACGGGGGTTAAAATCTCCATCGGCTGTGTCATTATCTCGTTAAAATTAATTTCTTCGTCCTCTACGTCATATAAGTACGCCTTCCAGCAAATGTACTCATAAGGGGTAGAATAGTCTTTAACCTGATTGATTGCCTGCGCCTTAGATAATTTTGCCTTGGCAACTTCCGGTGCAACAGGAACGACAATATCGCTGGACCTGAAACGCTCTAAAACTTTTATAAATTCTTCTTTTGTAATGGCGCTAAAACCGAAGCAGTCAATAATACCGTCTGAAATATTAATAACAGTGCTAAATACCTCTATAAAATCTTTTTTGTTTATCCTGCTAAATATAATACCCTGGTTGCCCGCACCGTCAATTTGGCTCAAAAAAGCCTTATACGGGACAGTTGTTTCGCATATTTCCTTTTCTCTTAAATACACCTTCTCATTATTGTCTATTTCTATACCTGCATCTTTTAACAAATTCAGACTTTTTAACGCTTTTTTCTTTAGTTCATCCTCATTGACGGACTTAAGCAAATATTTTAAAGGTGCAACGCTCAGGTATGATTTTGTATCCCCTAATATTTCCACTATCAGCTCTTTAACCTTAAATATCGGATTAGATTGAAGCGTAGGGGCTAAAATTCCTGCAAGCTCATCACCCTCATAATCATCTTTCAACGACTTTAAAAGTTGTATTTGTTCAGGCTCGCTCAAGGCTGAAAGAAAATCCAGAAAATCTATCTGTGCTTCGGGATTCACTGTTGCTACGTTAAGAAAATCTTTGGTTTCTTTATCCACCATTTCATCAGGGTTGTTAAAACAGTTAAACAGGATATTAGAGTCTATTTTGCCCCCTAAGGTTCTTAAAAGACTTAAAATAGAGGACTTTTTGTTATCTTCTATATTCCTGTTTTGAAGCATTTCCCAAAGGACGGACTCAACTTCTTCAAGAGTGGCAAAATCGCTAAGCAAAATTGTAATAGCATCAAGCCTGATTCCGTCGCTAACCAGCAGTTCTTTCAATAGCAGTTCAATAACACTTAATCTGTCTTCCACTACATCAAGCGCTTCGACATTATTTTGATGTTTTTTTACCCTGAAATCTTCCGCCTCTTTATAGTCTTCAAGAATACTAAGAAGCATGGAACGGATTTGGAGTTTATTTAAGTCCTGCTTTTGTTTAGTCATTATTTTTTCCTGCACCCCATAGCGCATCCAAAATCTTTTTTGCTTCACTTGACGGGATTCTATCTTCCAGAATAAAATATTGAACGGCTATCATCGTGCATTCCGAACAAATATTCACTCCCGGACCTTGTATCATCTTAACAACAAGAGTGTTTGGTCTGTGGCAAAAAGAACAATACACGGGTTCATTTGGAGTTTCTTCTTTTTGTTTATTTTTATCCTTATTTCTTGCATTCGATAAAGATACAACTTTTTCTTCTTCGTCTGGCATTATTATTTCTCATTTTATAAATAACTTTTAAATTATAGCTTGTGCAGTGGCGCAAGTCAAAAATACTAAGCTTATAAGAACTTTCATCTATGGTCTTATTCTATCCATAAGCCTTGGAAACGGAATGGTTTCTCTGACATGATGAAGTCCGCAAATCCATGCTACCGTTCGTTCTATACCAAGACCAAAACCCGCATGCTCAATACTTCCGTACCTTCTTAAATCAAGATACCACTCAAAGGCCTCCTGCGGCAAGCTATGTTCTTTTATTTTGGACAGAAGTAATTCTAAATTATCTTCTCTTTGTCCGCCGCCGATTATTTCTCCGTAGCCTTCAGGCGCTATAACATCAACACACATCGCCAGTTTGGGATTTTCCGGGTCCTGCTTCATATAGAAAGCTTTTACTTCTGCAGGGTATTTATAAATCATAACAGGGGTTTCAAACTCTTCCGAAATAATAGTTTCTTCATCTCCGCCAAAGTCTTCGCCCCATGGGGTATCATTTCCTTTTTTATTCAGGATTTCGATAGCTTCATCGTATGTTATTCTTGCAAAAGGCTTTTGAATTTTTTCCAGTTTGGAAATATCTCTCTCTAAAACTTCAAGCTCTGCTCTGCAATGTTTTAATACGTAATCTACTATATAGACCAAAAAGTCTTCAGCTAAATCCATATTGTCGTAAATATCGTTAAAAGCCACTTCCGGCTCTACCATCCAAAATTCGGTCAAGTGTCTTCTTGTTTTAGACTTTTCTGCTCTGAAAGTAGGTCCAAAGCAATATACCTTGCCTAAAGCCATACAGGCGGCTTCCATATAAAGCTGCCCGCTCTGGGTTAAATATGCTTTTGTATCAAAATAGTCTGTTTCAAACAAATTTGTTGTTCCTTCGCAGGCAGAAGGTGTAAAAATAGGAGCATCAACAAGCGTAAAATCATTGTCATCAAAGAATTTCCTCACGGCAGTTATAATATTGTGCCTGATTTTCAAAATAGCCCTTTGTCTTGGCGATCTGAGCCAAAGGTGTCTATTTTGCATCAAAAAGTCAACACCATGTTCTTTGGGTGAAATTGGGTAATTGACACTCTCTCCTATGATTTTCAAATCTCTCAGCGCGATTTCAAAGCCTATTTTCGAGCGCTCATGCTTATTTACGATACCTGTTATTTCAACTGAAGTTTCCTGCGTAATTTTATCGCCCAGTTGAAATATTTCATCACTTACATCGTTCTTAAAAATAACCGCCTGAATTTCAGCAGAACCGTCACGTAATTGCAAAAAATGGAGTTTTCCGCTTGAGCGGTTAGAATAAACCCAGCCTTTAATTTTTACTTCTTGTCCTTCGTAGTCAGCGACATCTTTAATTCTGATTTCTTTCATTTTTTCCCTCTGATAAGCTATGTAACTATGATAAAATATTTTTTCTCAAAATACTAGCAAATTAATTTTTGTTTGTAATTAATATAAGAACATGGTCAGGTATAAAGTGAGGAAAAATGAATATTAACGCTATCACATTTAATACTTCTTCAGCAAATCAACAAAAAAATTCCCCAAATAACCAATCTTTTCAAAAAACGAAGGCTTTAGCCCAAGATACAGTTTCATTCAGTGCAATTAATTTTTCGCCTAAGATGAAAGAAATAAGAGAAATTCACCTAAAAATAGCCCAGCTTTTGCAAAAACAAAAAGGTGTAGCGGTATTTCCACATCAACGTTTAAGTGCTGATATAGGCTTAAATTCCGCTGATTTAACAATTTTTGAACAAAAAATAAATTCTGCTCTGTTAAAAGGTAAACCCTGCAGGCTGGCTATTTCTAACGTTACCCCTAAAAAAGGAGATATGTCGGTAAGAGAACTCGCAGAAAAAGTCTATAATTACAGACATAGTTGGGGAAGAAATTAAAAATGAAATATCAAAATCTTAAGATTTCATTTTTTCAACAATATTAGTGGTAGACTTTCCGTCTACAAATTTCACAAACTCTAATATCCCGCCGTTATCCACAACCACTTTGGCTTCAGGGAGATTTTTTATATCATAATCCCCGCCTTTAGTATGGATATCAGGTTTTATTTGAGCAAGATAGCTTACAGGCGTGTCTTCTTCAAAGATAACCACAAAATCAACACAATCCAGAGCCGCCAAAATTTCCGCACGGTCATTTTCGTTGTTTAAAGGGCGCGAATCGCCTTTTAATTTTCTTACGGAAGCATCGGAATTCAAGCAAACAATCAATATATCCCCCAGTGCTTTGGACATTTGCAGATATCTGACATGCCCGACATGCAAAATATCAAAACATCCGTTAGTGGATACTATTACTTTACCTTTGTCTTTAAGCTCTTTTAGCTTTTCGGTTAATTGATTTATAGTTAATACCAGACCCATTTGTTAATTATTCACCTTTAGTTTCGGCCGGAGGCTCTTCTTTAGGAGCTTTGCTCGGGTCAAATAACCCTTGAGGCAATGGCGGAGCAAGTTTTTGCAGTTCTGCTTTTATATTTTCGGGGTTATAAGATTCATCAAGATATTTTACATCAGTCGTAGCCATTTTACCGTCAATGAATTTTTTGATAACTTCAACTTTCTTTTGGTCTTCAAGATATTTTTTGATTTCATTTTTAATTTCATCATAAGGTGTAACGCCTGCTTTTTTTCTGTCCGTTACTTTTATGATGTGATAACCGTAGTCTGTTTTAATAATATCGCTTATTGTATCAGGTTTCATAGCAAACGCTGCATCTGCAAACGGCTTTACCATTTGGTCTTTTTGGAAAAATCCTAAATCTCCGCCATTCGCAGCGCTACCGGGGTCTTCAGAGTATTTTTTTGCAATGGTGGCAAAATCAGCATTAGGGGCTTTAGCCTCTTCAAGAATTTTTTCCATTTGACCCGCTTTAGGCTCTTTAATTAACAGATGGCTTGCTCTAACCTGTTCAGTATGCGTGAATTTAGAAGCTTTATTATCCTGATAGAATTTTTCCGCATCTTTTTCCGTTACAGAGATTGGAGAAATAGAATTAATAAGTTTATTGGTTTTTATATCCTCATCAGCCATTGCGTTGAAATCGTCTTCGGTAAGGTTATTTTGTTTCAATATATTTTTTACGTTTTCTTCACCGCCAACCTGATCAATCATACTTTGTCGGTACTTTTGAAATTCTTCCGGTGAAACTAATATATTTCTTTTTATTATTTCGTCATTAATTAATCTTCTAACGATAGCTTCGCTTACCGCTTTATCTTTTGTCGCAAGGTACATCATTTTATATTCAGATGATTTTTTGTCTACCTTTGCCATCAAGGGAGAACTCATTTGTCTGTCTATAAGCGTATCAATATCTTTTTTGGTTATTTCTCCGCCGTTTACGGTTATAACAATTTCGTTTGCGGATTTTTGTCCGAAGAGATTGCATCCGCTGAATATAACCATAATACCTACTAACAGTACGCTTAAAATATATTTTTTCATGTCTGCTCCTTTGTGAAAATACTCTCTTGTAATTCCTTTATATAATAGAATAAATACTCCAATAAATCCAATAATTCTTTTGGGCTAATTTTAGAATTATCAATGTGAATAACAGACATGCTTGCAGCGTTAGTCATTTTATTTTCGGTAAACCTCAAATTCTTTAACATTGAATAATCCATGTTTTTTGTTATTATTTGCCATTCCGCCTTTGAATAATCACTGTAAATTTTCACATCGCTAAAGGTTTCTTTAACGCTTTTCACCGAAATATCCGCCGCCAAAAGACGCAGTTTAATAATCTGAAGCAAAGGTTCGACAACATCAGGTATTTTACCAAACCTGTCTATCCATTCAAATCTTAGCATTTCAAGTTCTTTTATGCTTTTGGTATCGGCTAAACGCTTGTATTCTATCATTTTTTGCTGTTTATCGTTGACATAATCATCAGGGATATATGCTGTTATATTAATATCAATAACGGGAGTTTCTTTCTTTTCTACTTTTTCACCCTGCAAAGTCCTTACGGCTTCTTCCAGCATATCGCAATAAACATCAAACCCTACACTCACCATATGACCATGCTGCTGCGAACCGAGAATATTTCCCACACCTCTGATTTCAAGATCCCGCATTGCGATTTGATAGCCTGAACCTAAAGTCGTAAAATCCTTTATTGCATTCAGCCTGTTTACGGCTTCCTGCGTTATAACTTTGTCTTTTCTGTAGAAACAGTAAGCGTAAGCCTGACGGTCGCTTCTTCCTATTCTGCCCCTGAGCTGATAAAGCTGCGCCAATCCGAATTTGTCCGCATCATATATCAGAATGGTATTTGCATTAGGGATATCTATACCTGATTCTATAATGGTTGTACAGACCAGAACATCATAATTATTTACGGAAAAATCATATATTACACTCTCAAGCTCTTTTGGCGGCATTTGCCCATGTGCTACTGCTATTCTTGCATTAGGTACCAGTTTTTTTATATCTTCAGCAAACTTATAAATACTTTGAACCCTGTTATAGAGGACATAAACCTGTCCTTCACGTTCAATTTCATAGTTAATCGCAGTAGCGGCAAAAGCAGGGTTATACTCCCCTACAAAAGTTTTAACCGGAAGCCTGTTTACAGGAGGGGTATTTATAAGGCTCATATCTCTTACTCCCGACATGGACATATAAAGCGTTCTCGGAATTGGCGTAGCGCTAAGGCTTAAAACATCAACGTTTGAGCGGTACTGTTTAAGTTTTTCTTTATGGGCAACACCAAATCTGTGCTCTTCGTCAACAATTACAAGCCCGAGATTCTTAAATTCAACGTCCTTTTGCAAAAGCCTGTGTGTCCCTATTACAACATCACATTCTCCGTTTAGGGTTTCTTTAAGTATATTTTTAGTTTCTTTAGGAGTTTTAAGTCTTGATAAAAGCTCTATTTTAACGGCAAAAGGGGCGAATCTTTCCTTCAAACTCTGGTAATGCTGCTGGGCTAAAATCGTCGTAGGCGCTAAAAATGCCGCTTGTTTACCTGACATTACAGCCTTAAAAACAGCTCTCAAGGCCACTTCTGTTTTGCCAAATCCCACATCTCCGCAAATAAGCCTATCCATGGGCTTTGCAGCTTCCATGTCATTTTTGGTATCGATAATAGCCTGCATTTGGTCGGGAGTTTCCGTATACAAAAATGCATCCTCCATTTCCATTTGCCACAACGTATCGGCGAAAAAAGCAAAACCCTCCTGCTTAGCCCTTCTTGCATACAAACGCAGCAAGTCTTCCGCAATATTATCAATAGCTTTCTTAACCTTGCTTTTTGTACTATTCCAGTCGCCGCCGCCCATTTTTGAAAGCTTCGGAGGGATTGAATTTGAACCCCTGTAGCGTGAAAGCATATTAATCTGCTCTGCCGGGATGTAAAGCCTGTCAGAATTTGCATATTCAATACTTAAGTAATCTTTTAATTCACCGTCTATTTCCTGCTGCGAAAGCCCCAGATACCTGCCTATACCGTGCATTGAATGGACAACAAGGTCATTTTCTTTAAGGTCGTTTATGGAATAAATAAAGTCTATGTTTTCTTTTTTAGAAAGTTTTTTAGCGATAGTAGGCTTTTTAATTTTACGATTAAAAAGCTCAACGTCCGTTATCAATACGAGGTTCAAATCCTTTGATGCAAACCCTTCATAAAGCTCCGATTTTATTATATTTACACAATTTGCTTCCAATTTGCCGCCATTTTTCACAGGCACTTCCTGCTCTTTTAAAATCTCTTCAATTCTTGCAGGGTACTGGGTAGTTATAATGATATTTTGCCTATTTCTCAATTCATTTTGGGTAAAATCGCCAAGTTCAAAACTGTTTGTATCAAACCTCGGAAGTAACGAAGCGTCAATTGTCATATAATTGTCGACATCAAAGTCTATAAAGCTATTTAAACTCAAACGATTGTGTCTGGCAAGTTCTTTTTGCAGGTTTTTAAACTCCAGATGGTTCAGTGCGTTGAGCTTCAATGCCAAACCTTCTGTTATATTCCGTTCGTATTCCGCTATCAACTTGTGGTCTAAAAGTTCGCATTTTGCCAAAATTTCATGTGCTTCATCAAAAATAATAAGAACATTTTCAGGCATAAAATCAAATATACTGTTCATTTTGGGATTTAAAAACGAAGAAAAATATTCTATACCTTCAAAGTATTTTTCCTCTTCAAGCGCTTCAAGAGCAGAGTTAAACCAAAATTCAAAACTTTCTTTGTAAGTATCTGACAGCCCTTTTTTTTGTATTTCAAAGTTTTTTATAAGCTTTTCTTTCAATTTTTTTGTATCATTTATAACAAGCTTGTACGCAGGATTAACGGTAACTTTGTCGGTCAAACGCGTTGTCATTTGAGAATTGATATCAAAATAGCGTATGCTTTCTGTTTCATCACCCCAAAACTCAATCCTGACAGGGCTGTCATTCACGGGATAAATGTCCAGAATATCACCCCTGAGGCTGAATTCCCCTACATCATTGACCATTGCTTCCCTTCTATAACCGAGAGTAACGAGCTTGTCTGATATAGAGTCAAAATCAAATTCCTTTTTCTTTTCAAAAACAATCGAGTTTTTCTCAAAATAATCTTCTGTATTATACAAAGTTAAAAGGCTGTTAGCATTTGTTGTAAGGATTTTTGTCCTGTTATTTTTAAAATCACGCAGGTTTTCAAGCTCATTTTTATAGTTTAACCCGTCTGAATAAACAAGCTGATAAGGTGAAGTTTCCTGCGGTTCAAAGTATTTATAACTATTTTCGTCTTGAGAAATAAGGTTAAATTTATTATAAAAATTCAACGCTTTTGATATGGTAGAGCTTACAAAAAAAACGGGTTTGTTTAATTTTTCCGAGAGGTAATAAACAAACACAGCTTTTGCGGTTGATGATAAACCGCTTAAAGCAAGGCTTGAATTTAATTCGAGCTTATTTATAACGGACTTGACTACTTTAGCATTATCTAAAGTATCAAAAATAAATTTGTCAAAAGGGTTGTTATTCATAGTAAAAAGTTAAACTTTTAAGTACTTTCTTATAGACATTATACTACCGCCTGCGCCAACTATAATGCCCATAGCAAACAAGCTCAGCATAACTAAATTAATGGATAAAGGATTGGAGCTGATGCCAAAAAATGCTGCCGCACGCTCTATGTAAGATTGGGTGATATTTAGCGGTATTAAGGCTAAAATCGCACCCGATAAACCGTAAATTCCGCCTTGAAGAATGAACGGGGCTTTAATGTACCAGTTGTAAACTCCCATAAAGCGCATAATTTCAATTTCAGTGCGTTTCGATTGTATAGCAAGCTGGATGGTATTGCTTATAATAAACATTGTTAAACTGCCTAAAATTATCAAAACTACAACGGTAACAATCTTGCCTATATCACTTACCATTTTTATCCTGTCTGACAAATCTTTTGTAAACCTTACATCTTCGACTTCATCCATTTTTTTAACTTTAGAAATGACAACATCTGAATATGCCTGTTTTTTCAGCTTAACATGCAAAGTATCGGGCAGCGGATTTTTGATATCGGGAACTTTCATTTGTCTTTTCATATCAGACCAGGCTTTTTCTTTTGAGGTAAGCGTAACCTTGCTTACCTCAGGTATATTTTTTATCTTAAATATAGCATCTCGTGTGGCGGCATTACTTTTTATATAAACGGAAATTTCCAAATCCGAACCTATACTCTCTATAAAAGAAGACATAGCAAGACTGGTTCTGAACAGAACGCCAAATATGCTTAAAATAGCTGCCATTGTAGTAATTACAACCAAATTCATCCATCCCGCCTGGGTAAGAAGCTTTATGGTTTCAAGCATCACCCTCACGGAGATACGAATTTCGGCTATAAATGCTTTTAGGCTGTTTTTTTTCATTAGTCGTAAGTCCCATGTTCAATATCGCGTATGACCCGACCTGCATCCAGCGTAATAACTCTTTTTCTGTAATGGTCAACTATTGCATGGTCATGTGTTGAAACGATTATAGTAATTCCACGTTTGTTAATCTGGTCAAGAATTTCCATAATCTCCATAGAGGTGGCAGGGTCGAGATTACCCGTAGGTTCATCCGCAATTAAAAGAGGCGGACCGTTTACAATTGCTCTTGCAATACCTACTCTTTGCTGTTCTCCGCCTGAAAGTTCGGTAGGTCTGGAGTGGAGTTTATGAGAAAGCCCTACTATTTTTACAGCGCCTTTAACTCTCATATCTATATCGCGGGAACTCATACCCAATGTTCGTATCACATAAGCGACGTTATCATAAACAGTTTGATTGGGAAGCAGTTTATAATCCTGAAAGATTATCCCCATACATCTTCTTAAATTGGGAACTTTTGCCGTAGATATTCTGGAAACATCTACTCCGCCGACGTAAACCTTACCCTCAGAAGGGAGTTCCTCTCTATACAAGAGCTTCATAAGGGTTGATTTTCCGGCTCCGCTTGAACCTACCAAAAATACAAAATCTCCTTTTGCTATTTCAAGATTTACATCTTTCAATGCAAAAGTATCACTATAATTTTTTGTAACGTCAACAAGTTTAATCATAATACATTATAATTTTATACCAACTCTTTTGCAAATTTTGACAAACCTGCTTTTTCATTAATTTTTAATATAGTATCAACCATCTCTGCAACAGAGTTAAGCTTATTTATACAAGAACCTGCACCAATGGCGTCAGCGCCTGCTTCAAAAGGTACACTAGCTGTAGCAGGTGTAATTCCGCTGGCTGTCATTACGGGGATAGTTGTATTTTTCTTAATTTCAACCGTATTAAAAACAGTCAGCGTAATTTTTTCGCTCAAATTCCTTGTATCGTTTTTGAAAATATTATTAACGCTTGCGCCTTCTGTTTGAATTAAATCAACATTAAGAGCTTCAAGTTTTTTTACAAGTTTAATTTGCTCTTCTATATTAATATGCCCGGGAACTGTTACGGAGAAGAAAATATCATAGCCTGCAAGTTCTCTGGTTTCTTTTGCCATTTCAAAAACTTCCTGCGCTCCGATTCTTAAACCTTTTTTGTAAAGCGCATCAAAATTGCCCAATTCCAAAGCATCTGCACCGTTTTCTTTTGCCATTTGCAGCATTTTAGGTGAAGTGGAGGATACAAAAACGGCAATATCTGAAATTTCTTTTGCCATAGCAATCAAGGCTTCGTCGCATGCTATATCAACAGCGCTTGCTCCCGCTTTAGAAGCTGCCGTAACTACCTGTTTTACTTTTTCGGCGTCAAAATTATCAATACCTGCAATTATTTTTACTGCTTTTTTATCTTTTAAATCTTGCTTGAATTGTTCAATCCTGTTCATTTTAAAATCCTTTAATGTGATATCTCGTAATTTATTGTACCAAAAAACCCGTTTTAAATAAACAATTTTACAAAACCCTGTTTTTATAGTATATATTTAACTATATTCATATTAGCGTTCTTATTTTATAGTTGATTGCACGACATGACTTTATCACGAAAAACCATACCTAAAAGGACTTATAAAGACTATCTCGATTTAATTGATGTAGTCAGTAAAGTTGAATATAAAAGACTAAACAACAATTACTTTGTTGATTTTTCGGAATTTCAAAATATCGCTATCATTACCATACATACATTACTGGAAGAAAGCCCGACGAAAGAATTTAACACTACTTACCTTTCAACCGCCATTAAATGGGCGATACGAAACGAGCTTAGAAAAAGGTACAATTGGTATTCTTCCAAATCAAGCGATAAAGAATTTGATAAAGAAACGGTAAGAGAAGCGATTTATGAAACAATATTATCAATTGACGAAATGTCAGAAGGTGATAACCCTACGCACATAGCTGCTGACGGTTATTCTCCCGAAGAAACGGTTGAACTTTCGGAGATTAATTTGGCGGTAAGAGAAGCTATTAAAAAACTTCCGCCGCGTTATAAAGAAATAGTAGAGGCAAGATTTTTTCAGGATAAAAAACTCAAAGAGCTGTCGTGTGATTTTGAGCTTTCACCTTCAAGAATTACAAGAATTATTCAAAATGCGCTTGAGAAAATAAAAAAAGAATTGCAGCGGCAGTCTTTAGTTTAGACAATAACTTCTATGCCGTTGTTATTCAAAGTACCCTGAACGCTTGTTAAATAATTTTTGATACTTTCAAGCTGTTGTGAGTTTTTGGTTTGGAGCAGCATTCTTTTTACACTGTTTATAAACTTTTGCATGTTATTTTGAAGTGACGGGTTTATTCGAATAAATGCGTCATAACTCATATTTCCCCGCTGCTCATTGCAGCTTTTGCACATATGAACCAAATTATATTTAGCATTTTCACCCGCCAGTGATGTAGGCTGGATATGGTCTATTGTGCTTAAGGCAGGGCTTAGTATGTTGAAAGTTGTTTCAAAATTGTTTTGTCCGCGAAGCTTAAATGAACGGTCCTGCACCTTAAAAGCAAGCTGTTGCAGGGTATTAGATTTGTTTTCAGGTTTTTGAAGCTCTGAAATAAGATGTACAACAGAATGCCGGCGTTCTATAGGAAGCCTGTCCAGATAAGTTTCAAAGACATCTGCCAAGTCTTCGTTAGATTTTAAATTTGAAATATCCTTAATATCCTGTTTAGTGAGCATCACTTCACCGCAGCTTGCGCATGGAAGATTTGCCTCTTTTTCAAAAAGGCTGTAAGGTTTACCTCTGAATGTATTTGCAGCAGCGATAGAATATAAATGCATAGACACTCCTTCGATTGCTTTAAAAACCGTCAGAGAAAAAATTTGCTATTGCGGGTAAAGCTCCAGCATAACATCCTTATCAAAATGTTCAACTTGACGGATTTCAAACTTCAAAGCCTTATCAATATCATCTATACAATAGCCGTCTACAAACCCTCTTGCGGACTGTTCCCCTATGATTTTGGGGGCGATAAACTGATAGATTTTATCTACCTTGTTAGTTTTTAACATTGCCGCAGAAAATATCCCGCCTGCCTCAACTAAAATACTGCATATTTTTAATTTAAACAGTTCCTTCATAAGAAAATTCAAATCAACATGCCCTTCTTTCAACGGACACTTAATAAAATTCACATGCTCCGGATATTTTTCCATTTTTTCCTGAGGGATATCTTTGTCTGTCGCTACATAGATTTTTGATGTGTTGGTAAAATAAACTTTTGAATCCGGAAGGGTTTTAAGCTCTCTGTCCACTATTACTCTTATAGGATTTCTACCCCGTGGAATACGGGAAGTAAAAGCAGGGTTGTCATTGATTACCGTAGTCGAAGAAGTAATAATGGCATCGTACCTGTTTCTCAGCCTGTGAACTTTTAGCCTTGATTCCTTGCAGCTTATCCATTTGCTTGCACCCGTTTTAGTTGCAACTTTACCGTCAAGAGTTGTGGCTGTTTTAATTGCAATAAAGGGCTTATTCTTTTCAAAATTGCAGAAAAATATCTCGTTTAATTTTCTGCATTCTTCTTCCAAAATTCCTACCTTAACGTCTATACCCGCCATAGTAAGGGCTTCAATACCGCCCATTGCTTTGACATTGGGGTCAGTATTTCCTATCACGACTTTTTTTATTCCCGCTTTGATTATGAATTTAGAACATGGGGGAGTTTTCCCGTGGTGATTGCAAGGCTCAAGATTGACAAATAACGTGGCATTTTTTGCCTTGGCGCCCGCTTTTTTAAGAGCGCTATATTCTGCATGCGCCTCTGCGTACTTTTTGTGGCGTCCCTGTGATACCAAATTCCCGCAATCATCAACGATTACACAACCTACCAAAGGATTGGGGGAAACATGCCCGCTCGATTTTTCTGCAATTTGTATGCATTTTTTCATAAAGTATTCTAAATTCATATCTTCCCTTTTACAAAAAACTGATTTTATTTCATAATTCCATTATGAAAAAAATAGCACTTACCGGAAATATTGCAAGCGGAAAATCTCAAATTGAAAATTTTTTTTCTAAAGCAAACTACCCTGTCTTAGATACAGATATGGTTTGCCGTGAATTGCTGGAAAATGATAGACTAATTATCTCGCAAGCCGCCTGCTTATTTAAAGATTATGACATATTTTTACAGAAAGGTAAATTTGACAGGAAAAAAATATCGCAGCTTATTTTTTCTGACGAACACTTAAAAAAAGGACTTGAAGGTATTTTACACCCCAAAGTCAGGGAAGAAATTTTAAAGTTTTTTAAAAATAACACGGATAAAGATTTAGCTGTAGTATCTGTACCGCTCCTTTTCGAAGCAAAAATGGAGAATCTTTTTGATTCTATCATATTTGTAAGTGCGGATGAAAAAATCAGGCTGCAGCGTTTAAAGTCCCGCAATAATATGGATGAAAAAACAGCGCTTGCACGAATTAATGCCCAAGACCCCGAGCTTGAAAAAATATTAAAATCTGACTTTGTAATTGAAAACAACGCTGATTTGGCAAAATTATACGAAAGTTTTGAAAATATCTTGCAAGAATTGTTAAAAATGTAAAGAGTTTTTTCAAAAGACTAACAAATATTTTTTTGTTCTGCATTTCTATGGTAAGGTAATGTTTTATAAGGACTTTTGTTTATGATTATTAATTCTGTATCCAATGTAAAATTTCAAGGTATTCAAAAAGAAAGAGATTTTTTTCAAAATAGGGAAACTATAGGCTTCGATTCATTAATGGATGATATAATCCGAGTAAGCAAAATGCCGGAGTCTATTGCGGCAGATAAAATGAATGCTATAGCCATAAAAGTCAAAAATGCCCAAAACCTTGGCATAGAAATAGACAATCCTGAACTTTTGGTTACATCGGCAATCCTGAACCTTAAAGACATAAGAAGCAAGTATAACCAGGAGCAATATCTTGAAGAAGTAGCAAGATTAGCACAATATTCAGGCTGCTTAGAGGACACATCTAATATGATAATGTCTGTTGCAAGAAAACTTGGAGTAGCAAATAAAGTCGGACCTACTATAGAAAAATTCAACCCTACATCTTACAATATCGTGGGTCTCAGGGAAGATAGAAGTCCAAGTTCCGGCAAATTATCACAAAGAGCTTGTTTAACAAAATAACCGCCTACCAGGTCTTATACCTTGCTTGCAGACTTATGCGATGCGAATCATATTTCCTGTCGCAAAAGGCGTAATTTAGGACAAACATTGTATTGCGGTTATTTAAGTAGTAATTTAAGCCTACAACGTATTCATTTGAACGGTCTTTAGTTGAAGCATGCCTGTCAGGATTATACGAATCGAACCTGAGCGCAAGCTGCAGTTTCTTCGTTAAAGAGTAAACCATATCTATATGATAGCCGTCAGTGTCTTTCAGGTTATATTCCGGTGCACCTTTATTTATATATTCCGCCCTTAACCCTAATTTTTTATAATCATAAATAGCCGCAGCGCTGTATATGTTATACGAATAATCTTTTTTACCTGTAGCAAAACCCCCGCCTATCTTTAGATTACCTAATTCGGGGTAATTGGCTATCGGCTTCAACAACACCCAGCTATCAAGTTCATAGCCGCCCCGGCTAAAGGAAAATGGTCTGTCTTGCATATTGCTGTAAACACCTGTCGCTATATCGACATATTTATAAACGGACTGCGTTTTAAAGCCGCTATCTCTCAAATCACCAAAATCTCTTGATATTTGGGAATAATTTGCAAATTCAAGGTCATAAGGAGAAAAAGTCGGTTCATAAGCTACGGGTTTTCGCATTCTGCCTATATAAATACTGTGGTTATTGTACTTATAACGCGTCCAAACATCACCCAATATAGTTCTTTCATTGATATTTCTGTGCGGCAAAAACTGAAGTTTATAATCAAGATTATCTTTTAACTGTCCCGATAATATAATATCAACGGTATTAAATTTGAAATTGGAATTGTAATTATCCTGAGCCGGAGTATTATTCCATTCCATGCTGCCAAGTAAACCAAAATCCAAATTTAATTTATCGTTAACCCGCAGCTTTAATAATCCGTTTTCAAAGGTATAATATTTCGAAATACCCGTTTCAAGCCTGTTCTCTTCTATAACAGCGTCCTGAACGGATCTATCCTCATTTAACTCTTCGCCCGAAATATCAAGGATAACAGTTTTATCCTCACTTGTTTTACTTTGCGGCATATCAACGATACCGTAAGACTTTCCTGCGGTTACAAAAGCTATTAAAATAGTTAAAAATAAGTATTTTTTCATGGGCATTATTGTAAGAAATCAGTATATTCTATCATGTATTCAGGTTTTAAAAACACTCTTAACGTAGTAATTTTCATCATTTTTGAGCAGATTTAAATATTTTTCAAATTCTGTCAAAACTTCTGTCCGGCTTAACTTTTTTAAAATAAGAGCAGCTTTTTCTCTGATTGTGTACTCTCTGCAAGTCACCGTGTCATCAATTAATTTCAATAGTTTTTCCCTGAAATTATTATAATTTATATATTCTGATAAAAGTGCAATGCCAAAAAGATTCCAATACAATCTGAAAGAATTTTTAGTGTACATATGATTTTTTTGCTTATTAGACTCCTGCAAAAGCACGACCATATTATTTGCATTTTTTATAAGAGCCGAAAACAACTCGTCCCTGAAATCAAAATAACGCAGAACCTCCAGAATATTTCTGCAAACTTTTGGATTAACATCACATATTGCTTTTTCCAAAATATCTAAAAATATTTTTTGTTGAAAAAAAGGACGCTGCATTTCATCATTCATTAGTTTATTGATTAAAAATGAACAGTATTCCCTTATCTCTGAAGGGTGATTTATTAAAATACGAAATATTGCGCGGGCTTCTTCTTGTGACGAAACACGCTTTATATTCAAAAGAGCAACCTGAACCAGCCTCATATCATCTGAAAGCAAGTATTCCAAATAACCTTGAGAAGAAATATTATTGTTTAAAAGTTTTATAACAGTTGTAATCTCATCAGATTGTAAGTTATTTTCCATAACTATATTACAGAATAAACACACTTTCTTATCAAGAATGTTCATGTTAAAATGTATTCGATTGAAAAATCACGGGGCTGATACGGCAAAAACCGATGAACCATGTCAGGGCGGGAACGCAGCAGCATTAAGTCGATAATTTTTGGGTGTGTCAGCCTTCGTTTTTAAGAAGGCAGGAGCAGAGATGGAACATAATACGCAAATCAAAGTTTACTACGCAGACACCGATGCTTACGGGGTTGTCTGGCATGGACATTATCTAAGATGGCTGGAGCGGGCAAGGTGTGACTTTGCAGATGCCGTAGGAACGCCAATGAAAGCGGTTGAAGAAAAAAACGTAGTTATGCCTGTGGTTGATATTAGTCTAAAGTACAAAAACTCTGCGCTTTTGCATGATGAGCTTATTATTGAAACATCATTTTATGAGCTTACAAAATTAAAGGTTTCCTTTCTCCAAAAAATAACAGAAAAAAATACCCGAAAACCCATATTAGAAGCTGTTATAACTTGTGTTACAACCGATAAGTCCGGCAAACTCTACCGAAGAATGCCCGACGAAATTTATAACCTTTTTAAAGCTGCAAAAGAATAAGCTTTAAAAAAATTTTTTAGCAAATTATAATATTCATACATTGAGTGATAAGTATATGGGGTGAATGAATGTTAAAACTTGATTATCGTAACGTAAAAGCGGATATTATCGGTCAGGAGAACGGTCTTAATATCGAACAGGAATTTGAATCTAATGCCCAGCGTATTTCTCAGATTATTTCTGATATTTATGCAAAAAAGGACACCAGAGGAGAATGGAAAAAATGGATGAACCTCGGCTATGATGATGATACCCTTTGGTACATTAACGAATTTGCCGCAAACGTACAAGGTAAGTATGAGAATATTTTAGTATTGGGTATAGGCGGGAGTGCGCTTGGCGGTATTGCTGTTACGGAAGCTATATTAAAACCATATTGGAACTTATTATCACCGGAACAAAGAAACAACATGCCGAGAATTTTCTTTGTTGATAACATAGACCCTGACCAAATTAACGGGTTACTTGATTTCATTGATTTAAAAAGTACGCTGGTAAATGTTATAACAAAATCCGGCTCTACTGCAGAAACAATGTCTGCTTATATGATTATTAAAAATCGCATGAAAGAAGCAGTCGGCGAAGATTACAGAAAAAGCATCATTGCAACAACCGATAAAAATACCGGTGTTTTAAGACAATTAGCAGAGCAGGAAGGCTATAAAACTTTTGAAGTTCCCGATGATGTAGGCGGAAGGTTTTCGGTGTTTTCAGCAGTAGGGCTGCTGCCTTTTGCACTTGTAGGTATTGATATCAAAGAACTTTTAAGAGGGGTTCGTGATTTTGATAAACTGGCTCAAGACCGCAGTATTTTTAACAACATAGCTGCTCAAAACGCACTTATTCACTATTTAATGGATACACAAAAAGGTAAAAATCTTACTGTGATGATGCCTTATTCAAGCAAACTAAGATATGTATCGGATTGGTTTGTCCAGCTTTGGGCAGAATCTCTGGGCAAAGAAGTTGATTTGAACGGAAACGTTGTCCATGCAGGTCCTACTCCTATTAAGGCTTTAGGGGCAACAGATCAGCACTCTCAAATCCAGCTTTACAATGAAGGTCCTAACGATAAACTTATTAACTTTATCAGAGTAGAAAATTTTAATACTACCTTAGAAGTTCCGCACGTATTTGAATACACGGGAATCGGCTATCTTTGCGGTAAAACCATTAACGACCTGATTGACGCGGAAGCTGATTCGACAAAAGTTGCGCTTACCGATTATCAAAGACCAAACGTAACTATATCTATCCCTCAGGTGAACGAATACTACTTAGGACAACTGTTGTATATGTTTATGATACAAACAGCTGTTGCAGGCTGCTTGTACAATATTGATACATTTAACCAGCCGGGAGTTGAACAGGCTAAAAATTACACTTACGCCCTTATGGGAAGAAGCGGGTATGAAGAATCCGCAAGAATCCTTCAGGAAAAAATGTCTGTATAATATTTTCGGATGATATTTTATTAATATTGGAATATTTTTTTCAAAACTCTCATCTTTATAAAGGTGAGAGTTTTTTAGAGAAATGAAGTCATGACAAAATTAACAATAGCAAAAGAAGATAAAAACATTGATATAGAAGTTTTAGCGCCCATTATGAATGATTATTCGCGCAATAACATTTATCTGGCGAATTTAATTTGCAAAGCTTTTTCCAAAAATTACAATCTGCATTTAGATACTTCAACCTCTGTTTTTAACCTGCCTATAGTTAATTTTAATTTGAGTATTATTGACTGTAAAATTAACGGATTAAAAGCAGCGTTTGTCCCTACCGTCAACCGCGCTTCAAACAAATATGTCCACATACCCGTTGATTACAGAGATTATAAGTATACTCCCGATGTCATTATTTTTGTTAATTTTTCTAAAACTCTTTCAAAATTGGAAATCCTGGGCTTTATCCCGGGACATAATGTTTCGACCTCATCCATAGAAAAATCAATGCTTAAAGCCCCTGATGAATTAAAAGAATATTTGAACTCCCAATCGCCGGCATCCGATGAAGTATCACCTTCCTCGTTAAACACGGCGGAAGAACTTATGCTTGCTTATATTGATGGTGATTTATCCGCAGAAGGGGCGAGGTTTTTTCAAAAATATATCCTGATGAGTGATACATTAAGAAAAAACTACAAAATGTTTTATGCGCTTAACTGTGATTTCATCTCCATTGCACAAGACAGTGAAATCGATAAAAAAATCACCCTTATGCAAAGCGCGAGCAGCGCTCCTGCGGTATTAAACAAAGAAACTGATTTTGGTATTTCACCAGGCAGCGGCGATTTAAAAGACTTTTCACTGGGGTCATTGACTTTTTCTATTGAAGCTGAAGAAGACCTGCCGGCTGCAATGGAAGACCTGCCGGCTGCAATGGAAGAAATATCCTATGAAACGGAAGAAAGTAACGCAGAACAACCCGTATTCCCTGATGAAAAAATACCGGAAAGCCCGATTAATGAAGAAGAAATGCTTGATTTTGAAGATGCTGCGCCTCCGGAAACACTTTCTGATACTGATATCACAGAAGATTTAGCGCAGGAAGAAAATATATTAAACTCTTTTGAAGACGAGGAGAATTTACTCGATTTTTCCGCAGTTGATGACTTGATAATAGATGAAGATAATTCTTTTGACGATGAAATTATTGAAGATAATATCACTTTTGAAGAGGAAACCAATGCTCAAGATGAAACCGACATATCCGATATGGGTGATGTTGATTTGGATTTTGAAGCTGATGATTTAGACTTACTTGAACTTGACGAACAGGATGTAAATGCTGCAAATTCAATCGATATTGATAACCCTGAATTTGTTACCGAAGATAACGCAATGCCCGAAGCAGCGGAAGCAAATGAACCTGTAATAAGTGCAGGAGAGGATGATATTTTTAATATGCTCTCAGACTTGGCAGACAAGCCTGTTTCATCGGACGCCATAGAGCAGCTGGATGATGAGGCATTGGGTATTCTCATGCAGGATGATAATGATACGGAAGAAATTTTATCAAATGAACCCGAAGCCCCTCAGCAAGAAGAGGTTAATACCGCCCCCCATGAAGAGGAAACACCGTCAACCCGAGAGTATGTCAACGTATATTCTCCCGAGCCGCAGCCTAAAAAATCAAACTTGGTAACATTATTAATTTTCGGAGCTTTATTGCTGGGTATGGTAGCTTATGCGGGGTTAATGTATAAGGATGAAATAGCCATGATTATAAATCCTGACAGCGCAATAGAAAGTTCAATACCCGAAGCGCAGCAGCCTCCATCTGAACGGCTTCCTGAGCCTGTTGCTAATAATCAGGGTGAACCTGCACCTGCAACACCCCCTGCCGTAAATCAACCGATTGCATCAGGACACAATGAAGAATTACCTCCCGCCGCAACTGCACCTCAAGTTCCAGGAGCCTTGAAAACTCCTGAAAAAGCACCTTCGCCTCAAAACATTAACGATGCTATCGCTACTGCCATAACAAAAGAATACAGTGCCGTAAGGATTTCTAAAACATCCTGGGAAGCGCCTGAAGCCTTAGTTGCAAATGCCGAATTTAAAAAATATTTAACTTTAACAGGACGCTCTATTAAAACAACACTCTCTCAAGAACTTCTGTTGGCAAATGAAAAAGCTCCCAATAACGAGGTTTCCGTAGCTATAACATATTCGGATTTAGGAAGTGTTATATCCGCCAAAATAGTCAAATCATCAGGCTCAAAGCAGGTCGATGATATAATAATAAGCTCAATAAATGAAACTCTTAATTATACTAAAATGCCTGCTATGAAAATAAATAAAAAAGAATATACGATAAAACTCGTAATTACTCTCTAAATTGTTAAAACGTAGTAAAATATCAGAATCAGGGGTAGAAATATGTACTATAATAAAGGACAAATTCATATTGAAGATGATGACCAGTGTATAAGCTGCGAAAATTTCACACGCGGCATAGCCTGTCCTCTTATTCATGCCCTTGCGTTGGGTGTAGTATCATTTGAAGACAGCCTTACTGTTTCCAATTGCGGATTTTACAAAAAATTCGAACGGCATTTAAAGTTGGTTCTGCCGATTGATTTAGATAATTGATAAAATATCCATAATGTTAAAAAACATTACAAACATTTCACAAAAACCACAACATATTGTATAATAACCTCATCGAGGGGGATGGACTGAAAATATTGAGTGATTTTTAGTTGTTTCACAAAGGAGGATTTGGGTGCATAATTTCAAATTTGAACTCATAACAGGTCCGATGAGTTGCGGCAAAACCGAAGAACTTTTAAGAAGGTTAAGACGTGCAACCATTGCCAATAAAAAAGTCAAGGTCTTTTCTCCTACAATAGACACAAGAGTTTTCAGCAATTATATACAATCACGGGTAGGCACTAAAAATGAAGCTATAAAAGTGCATAGTGCTTTTGATATTCTTAATTACATAGAAGAAGATGATGAAATAATTGCAATCGATGAACTGCAATTCTTCGATGATAAAATAGTTTCGGTTATCAGACGTTTAATGGCAGACGGCAAAAAGGTTATAGGTTCAGGCTTAGAGCTTGATTTTAAAGAAGAGCCTTTTGGCGCTATGCCGCAGCTTTTATGCTATGCGGATAAAGTCGACAAACTTACCGCAATATGTAAAAAATGCGGCAGTGAATATGCCGTGCGCACCCAAAGATTAATTGACGGCAAGCCTGCAGAAGCATTTTCGCCGCTAATTATGATTGGCGGTGATGAATCATATGAAGCCAGATGCCAAGACTGCTACGAAATCAACAATGAATACCATATTCGAAAGTTGAAAAACAAAAGAAAACAAGAGTTCGTAATGAACTAACTTGCCATGATGCGTCCTCTCTCACACCCCAGGGTGTGGGATTTTTTTGTCTAAAATTCAGGACTAAAACATATACGCCATGAATCGGGTGTGGGATTTTTTTGCCTAAAATTCAGGGCTAAAACGTATACGCCACGAATCGGGTGTGGGATTTTTTTGCCTAAAATGCCTACCAACTCTTTTTTAGCCCTCTGATGACTCCTCGTCAGTTTCTTGCGGTGTATCGTTAACTTTGATATGAAGCTTGGTAATCCTTGACTTTGACATTTCTTCAACGGTAAACTCAAGGTTTTCAAATGTTACTATATCGCCGCAATCGGCTAAACGACCCAAACATTTGATTACAAAACCGCCTATAGTATCAACGTCATCTTCATCAATTTGAACTTTAAAGAATTCTGATATTTCATCGGTTCTCATCATCGCATTAACTAAATATTCATCGTCTGAAAGCCTTATGATATCTTCTTCTTCCTCGTCAAATTCATCCTGTACATCACCGAAGATTTCTTCCAAAACGTCTTCCACGGTTATAAGTCCTGCGGTGCCGCCAAATTCGTCAATAACTATAGCAATCTGCTGGTGCTTATTTTTGAAGTCTAAAATTAGCCTGTCTATATTAACTGTTTCAGGGATAAGCATAGGTTCTCTGAGAATTTCTTCTATGTTAAAAGAACCCTTTAGATTAGCGGCATAAACATCTTTAATATGAATAATACCTGTAATATTATCCAAATCCTCTTCATATACGGGATATCGCGTATATTGGGACTCTGCGGTGATTTTATTAAGCTCTTCTATAGTGATATCACTTGGAATACAAGTCATATCAGGTCTTGGAACCATTACCTGCTTAGCGGTTAAATCAGAAAATTTAAACACATTTTGAAGCATATCTTTTTCTGTTTCATTAATCATGCCTTCTTTATAACTGGCATTTATCAGCATATTAAGCTCTTCCGTAGAATGGGCTATATGAGAGCTGCTTGCGGGGTGAATATTAATAAGCTTTAAAAGACTGTTCCCCAACCCGTTTAAAACAAATATAAACGGCGTAAAAAGAACCGTAATATAATGCATAGGCCTCGCAACTATCAAAGACGTTTTTTCAGGATATTGCAAAGCTACGGATTTTGGCATTAACTCCCCTATAACCACATGAAGCAAGGTTATTACGGAAAAAGCTATTGAAACAGAAATAGTATGAGCTGCAGTATGTTTAATCAAATTAGGCAAAAATTCAAACACGGGAAGCATAACCCTGACCAAGGTAGCTTCCCCAAGCCAACCCAAACCGATACTTGAAATTGTAATACCTAATTGAACTGCTGCTATGTACTTGTCTAAATCCTTAATTGCATTTAGTGCAATTTTGGCATTGGAATTACCTTCGTTAGATAATTGAACCAATCTGGTGTGTCTTACACTGACAAGAGCGAACTCTGATGCTACAAAAAAACCGTTTGCAAATAGTAAAAGTATGATAATAAAAAAGTTAAAGATTAAACTGTCGCCTTCGCTCATTATTTCTCCTGTGTAGCTGCACTCACTTTAATTATACTTAGTAATATAATATTTTGCAAATATACTGTTTTTCAATTTGAACAATATATTTGATTACTTTCCTATGCAAAAATTTTCAAAAATATTGTTCAAGACTTCCTGAGTTATATCATCACCCGTAATTTCCCCAAGACTGATTAACGCTGATTTAATATCAATAGCGATAAAATCCTGCATAGTGTAATCATCTGTGCTTTTTAGGGCATTGAGCAAAGAGTCTTTGCAATTTTTTAGCGATTCCTGCTGGCGTGAATTGGTCAAAAATTCGCTGTCATTGTTCAAATCCTGCATATTAAGGGCATTCTCTATAAGCGTTGTAAGTTCTTCTATCCCGTTTTTTGTAACATTAGATATTGTATGAACCCCTTTAAAATAAGTATTCAGGCAGGGTAAATCCGATTTTGTACCTGTTATTATGTGATTTTTATCCTTAACCAGTTCAAAAATATCAAAATCTTCCTGAGTTGCTTCTGTGCTTAAGTCAGTCAAAAACAATACTAAATCAGCCTGTTCTATTGATTGTACGGAATAATTGATGCCAATGGTTTCGACTTTATTTTCTATTTTTGTTTCATCAAGGTTTCTAATTCCTGCAGTATCGAGCAAAACGCAAGCAATACCGTTAATGTCTATTGTTTCTTGGATAACATCACGGGTGGTGCCTGCTATATCCGTAACTATCGCCCGCTCAAAGCTCAAAAGCGTATTAAACAAAGATGATTTACCCACATTAGGCTTTCCTGCAATTGCTATTTTTGCCCCTTCTCTTAAAATATTAGAGGTTTCAGCTGTACATAAAATAGAATTTATTTCTTGCACAACACCTTGTATAACCTCTGAAATATAACTATAATCCAACTCTTCAACTTCTTCGGGGAAATCAATAGAAGCTGTTATTTTGGTAAGCAAATCCAAAACTCTGATTCTTATATCACGTATTTTTATTGCAAATTTACCGCAAAGATTAGTTGTAGAAAGACGTGCAAATTTTTCCGTCTTTGCGGAAATTATATCCAACACGGCTTCTGCCTGGCTTAAATCAATTTTATGGTTTAAAAATGCCCTTTTCGTAAATTCGCCTTTTTCTGCAATCCTTGCACCATGTTTCAATGTAAGGTCAAAAATAGCTTTAGTTACGCTGACCCCGCCATGGCATTGTATTTCTGCGACATCTTCGCCGGTATAGCTGTGAGGCGCTTTGAATACCAAAACAACCGCCTCATCCAAAACACTTTTTTCATCAAAAATAAATCCATGATAAAGCCTGTTAGCTTGAAAATCAGGAAGTTTTTTCAACCCGGATGAAGAAGAAAACATCTCTGAAACTATTCGAATAGAATTTTCGCCCGACAAACGCACAATAGAAACCGAAGCGGTTCCTATTGTTGTTGCTATTGCACTAATTGTATCATTTATACTAGTTAACATCGTCAGCTTTATTATCTGTTATTTTTTTAGCGTTATTAACCGTATAAGGGTCAATTTTTTGTGATGTTTTGGCTTCTTCCAAATCAATCCGTTTATTTATAACAACGGTTTGAATAATTTGAATGATATTGCTCACTACCAAATACAACAACACCCCTGCCGGTATAGGGAAGAAGAAAAACATTGCCGTAATCATTATAGGCATCATAGTTCCCATGGTTTTTTGCATAGCTTGCTGGGTAGGGTCTGCATCCGCTGTGTGCGCTGCCGCTGCCATTACTTTTGAGGCAAACCACATTGTAAGTCCAAACAGTATTACAAGGGCCAAAATATCATAATGAAAAGCTGTTTTCGCCTCAGTTGTCGGAACACTTGCCGTAAGAAGACTGTCTTTTCTTTCAAAATTTATCGTTTCTACTTCTTTGGTGCCGTTATTAATGACACTTACTTCTGCCGATTTTATTTGATTAAGCTGTTCGAATTTCAGATTGATATTATCAAGCGAAATCTTGAAATCAATAGGTTTCGCAGGCACGATTTCACCTTGAATTTGGATAGCTTTTTGAGGGTTATCAACCTTAACTTCTACTTTTTCGCCGTTATTCATGGTTACTTCAATTTTTTTAGGCATAGAAAAAGTATCATGTTTCATAACACTGAACGTACCGTCGCCGGCAACACCTGTATAACTTTTTAAAGTATTATCAAGTCTTTTAATAAAATAAAACGAGCTATCGCCCGCAGTTTGAATAAACTGAGGGCTCATAAGTGCGCCATATAACAAAATAAATATAGGAAGCTGTATCAACAAGGGTAAACATCCTGCAAAAGGATTGAATTTGTTGTCTTTGTAGAACTCCATCATTTTTTGCTGCATTACCTGGGGGTCTTTTTGGTATCTGGTTTGAAGCTCTTTCATTTTTGGCGAAAGAGATTGCATTTTTCTCATGCTGCGCTGTTGAGAATCATTCAACGGCCATAATATTAACCTTATAGCAACGGTAAGCGCAACGATAGCCCAGCCGTAACCGCCCACAAATCCGGCGAGTTTATCCAATAAATCTATTGTCAGTACTGTAAAATCCACGTTTAAAATTCCTCTTCTTAATCTCTATATACTTTCTATTTTATTATAAAAATAAAATATTTCACATCGAATGATTAAAAGTGATTTTCAATATATCCCCAAAACAGCTTTAAAATAAAGAATAAGAAGCAATTGTTAAAAAAACTTAAAGTCAGGCAATTTTTTAAGATAGATTGTTTTTATTAAAATATAGGAAATTACACGGGAAATTTAGGACATACTTTTAAGATAGTTTAAACACATGGTTTTGAAAAAGATATTTTCTCACGGCTCAGAGATACAAGTCTACCAAAACAGTGTGTAAAGTGTGAACTTAGCCCAAACGCTAAGTTCACACTCCAAAACTATCAAGGGACTTTTAGGAGTTTAAAATGGGAAATGAAGCAATCACAGCAGTAAACAGCACAACATCAAAATCAACAGAAGGTTATGATCCTCATCGAGAGTATTATAAACAACTTTTGGCTGCTCGTGGTGTGGATGTAAAAACTTCTGAAAAAGTTACAAAACCGGAGATTGCAGATATTCCTGTGTTTACAATGCAGAATGTGGAGCGTGCAACAGCAATAGCCTCTAAGTTTGGGTTAAACGGAAATATTATAAATAGTACGTACACTACACCGGCTTTGGCACAGGCCGTTCCGGCAAGCACAAAACCTGTCGATATCACTCCCAAAACCTTACCGACAGAAGGTCATGCATTAAAAAGCTCTGATAAAAATAATATGGATTTATCCAGTGCATTAGCAAGCAATACAGGAAGCCAATTTTCGGGCAATTCAAACCATAATAACCCCGAAATAAACACATTTATAGCAAGGGATGACGGATTAGAGGTCAGGAGGGAATTAGCTCTCGGATAAAATAATCAAAAACAACGGTAAAAGGTAAATATTCTCAACAAAGGAAAGTAAAGGTAAAGGTATTTTATACAATAATGAGGATTATTGTATAGCTCATAACCTGCTTTACACAAGCAGGTTTTCTTTTTAATTGCAATTTTTAAAACAGTAATATATTTCCCAAATAAATTTTCTCGTAAAGTAAGGTAGATAGTCGTATAGTTTTATACGGCTTTTTTTTTGTTTAGAAATGTTATATCGAAGCAAACGGATATTTACTCCGGCTGAGCTTCAACAACCTTAATACCCAAGCTTATTCTTCTGTCTGACGGATTGAATTTAATTACATAGGTATCAATTGAACTGCCGGCATCCAGTGCAACATTATTTTGCTGTTGATATTCAAGTAAATCTTTATAGGGAAGAAGCGCTTCTACTCCGGGCATCACCTCTACAAATGCGCCAAAAGCTTTTATTCTGGTAATTTTACCGGCGATTTTACAGCCTTCTTTTATTTCTTCTTTAGCCTTATTCCAAGGGTCTTCCTGAAGATTTTTCAGACTCAGACTGACTCTTTGCTTGTCATGGTCAATACCTATAACCTCTACCTTGATAACATCACCGACTTTTATGATGTCGGAAGGATGGTCAACCCAGCACCATGACATTTGCGATAAGGGAAGTAACCCGTCTATACCGCCAATATCAACAAAAGCGCCAAAATCAGCCAATCTTACAATTTCGCCTTCTATAACACTGCCGACTTCGACATTTTCAAAAGTATTTTTTCTCTTATCACTCTGGTTGTCATTGTATAACTTACGTTGGGACAAGATTAAATTATTTGCCTGAGAATCAATAGACAGGATTTTCAGCTCAAGTTTTTCCCCGACACAATCTTCAAATTTCTTTAAACGCAGATGACTGGAAGGTACAAACCCTTTTAACCCAAGAACATCGACCAAAAGCCCGCCTTTAACAACAGCTTTCACTTCTGCCATAACACTTTCATCCGCTGCTGCTATATCTTCAATTTTTTTCCAGCTGTAAGCCTGTGCCACCCTTTTATGTGAAAGTGTTAATTGTCCGTCCTCATCTTCGTCTTTAATTATTAAAAACTCGTACTCTTCATTAGGGGTGATAGATTCTTTGTAAGTCTTTCCTTCTTCTATAAATACTTCTTTAGGATGCACATAGGCGACGGCTTTGGCACCAATATCAACTAACACTCCGGAATTATCAACACTTACTACAATTCCTTTAACAAGGTCGCCTTTAGAAAATTTGTAATCGTAGCGCGATAAAAGTTCCTCGAAACTACCAGTCTTATCCTGTATTTCATTACCCATGTATGTTGACTCCAAAGCTATCTATAACACTTTCAAAACATATTTTTATAATATGTAGTATACCACATTTATATACAATTTTAAACAATTTTTAAGTTTTATTAATTTTTTTAAACAACTAACAAAAAAAAACGTTTAGGCGGTTATAATATTTACAACACTGAATAGTACAAATAGTCAATTTTCTTCAAAAGGAGAAAATAAAACACTATAACCCATAAGGAGAATAATAAATGCAGGTATCGTTCGGAAGTATATTACATTTCGTAAATAAAAATCCGCAAAAAGACTTTACATACAAACAAGCAACAAAAATAACAGAATATCTTAAAGCAAATTATCCTCAAGAAAAACCTCTTAAATTAATAACCATTGAAGAAGACCAATTCAATGTGAAACATGAGAGGGTTTTAGCTCTTACCGGTAAAGATAAATCCAATTATCTCAGACAGGTAATTCAAAACGGTTATAATGTTTTTGAAGTTAACAAACTTGTAGAAAAAGCGAAAACCATAGTTGTAAGCTAAGCTTATTCGTCTTCAGGCTTTCGTTTTTGATCTGTAGGTGCAGCAGGAGGCGCTGTATTAGCTGTTGAAGATGACCCACCGAAGCCCAAAGCTCCTTTGAGTGTCGCCCACATACCTTGACTCTGTTCTTTACCTTCAAATGATTGAGCCGCCGTGTCATATCGTTCTTTAGTATAAGTATCGGCTGGACCATGGTCAGCTTCTAATTTAGTTAGAATTTGTTTATCTTTAATATCTTTAGCCGATATATTGCCGTTTGCATCTACTTTTGGCGTTTCGGCTTTTGAACCTGATTTATCGGTACCTTCTGATTTTTTGGTACCTTCTTGACCTTCAGCTTTTTCTTTTGCTTTAGCTTCGGCTATTTTTTTCTCGGTTTCGCCTTCTTTTTTCAATCGTTGACCTTCGGTTTTAAGTTCTTTAGCTTTTTGCATTGCATCCATGCATTTTTGTTTCTTCTCATCTCCGCCTGAGATTTTCTGTTTAAGGTCATTTTGTTTAGTTTGAAGTTCTTTTAATTCTCCTTCAGCTTTAGTTTTTTCTTGTTTTTTAGCTTCAATATTTTGTTTTATTTGATCAATTTTACTTTCCAGTTCTCTTATTTTGGCATCATTTTTACCATCTTTATTATTGGCTCTTAAAGAACCAAGTTCACTTTCAGCCTGACCTTGCTGCTGAGTCAAATCTTGTATACCTCTGTCAAGCTCACTTATATTAGATTTTGTATCGGCAATCTTATTTCCTGTTTCTTCATATTCTTTTTGATACTGCTGATTTTCTTTCATTATATTGTCATATTGTTGTTTATTTTCCGATTCAAGCTTAGTGCCTTCTGCTTCTTTAGCTTCACCTTGCTTAATTTTCGCCTCGGCTTTGGCTACATCAGAATCCCCGCCTGAACTTAGTGCATTAGAAAGACCGCCGGCAAGTTGGCTTGCTCCGTTCGCCATACTAATTCCGTCCTTGATACCAGATAACCAGTTTGTTCCTGTACTTCCTGTACTTCCTGATGCATTAGCATCTGATGAAGTTGATGATTTAGGAACGTAACTTGCAGCAGCATTAGCTGCTGTTTGTTTAAGATTATTATTAAAATTCATTGCAAATAAAGCTGCACTATTGGCAGGATCACCTATAGCATCTTTACCACTTGTAGTGCTACGGGTAAACCCAAGTGCCTCTGCGTAAACCTGTTCCGGTGTAAGAACAGAAGCATCTTTAGCAGAAACAGCTGTATCAGACTTTTGCCCGGTAGTATTACCTTCTAAAAGAGCATCGCCAAGAGCTGTTGAATCATCGCCACCGATAGTCTGCCCACCTGTTGCTGCAGGTTTTTGTGTAAAAACATTAATACCTGATTCATTGGAAGCCTGCAATTTAATACCACTTTTCTCCAAAGAATAGCTCAACGGGTTTTGTGTAGGATCATAAGGTTTGAAAAAATTTGCTCCATCTGCGGACATGCTCTTCTCCATGCTTATTAATTATATAACTTATATATATAAAGTATAAGCACGCAAAAAAATTGCCATGGAACCGTTGGCATAGCAGTCAAGATAACAGTAAATATTAACTAGATTGCTTCACTTTGTTCGCAAAGACAGTTTGAACACCCAATATGACAAAAAGGCAACTCTTAAGCCCTTCACCTTTGCCCAACCACTTTAAAAATAACTGCCACCTTGAATTTAGTTGACAAAGGGAACAGGCGAATCAATGAGCCTGTTGGACAGATGCTGAAACAAGTTCAGCATGATAACCTCTCGGCTTCTCAGCCTCCCGGCTGCCTAGCTTCCTTAGGCTTCTTTTATAACAGCGTTTAATTCAGCTACAAGCTCGTCAGGGTCTAATCCATGAACTTTTGCGCCTGCTTCAAGATTTTCAAACCTTGCAGCAGCACAGCCGATACAGCCCAAACCCATTCTTGCAAAAACTTCGAGAGTTTCGGGGTGATTTTGTACAACGTCTATTATACTCATATCTTTAGTAATTTCACTCATAATGAACCTTCCTTAATTGATTATTTCTAAATTGCCATTAAAATGTATTATTACACAACACAACGGTCAAGTGCAAGTTATGAAAAAATTTCTCGGCATATTATTTGATAAACAGGACAAAAACGAGCATATAGGACTTGTCAGCCTTAGAAATAAGGAACGGTTAATATGCCTGAGATTAGATAAACAAAAAAAACTTGCTAAACCAAAGTACTCTATTGATCAGATTCGTTTGCATCATCAATAAGTTTTTTGAAATCAGAAGGCTTCAAGTTTTGAATAAAATTATGGAAGTCTTCTTTTTCTTTGTCATCTTTACTGCGGTTTGTACTTATAGTACCGTCAGCCACAACATTCGCGGTTACAAAGATAGGACACTCTGCTCTTAGCGCCAACGCTATAGCATCAGACGGTCTTGAATCTATAATAAGCTCCTGTCCTTCGTCGTTTATAAGCAATAAATTAGCAAAATAAGTATCTTCGCTGACATCATGAATTTCAACCCTGTCAAGGGTATAACCTGTTTCCTCAATAATTGTACAGACTAAATCATGTGTCATAGGACGCATTACTTCTATATTTTCGATTTTACGTATAATTGAACTGGCTTCTGATGAGCCAATCCAAATAGGAAGAGCTCGTCTGTTTTCCAAATCATTTAACACAACTATAGGAGAGCCTGTTCTTGTATCTAAAGCTATCCCCATGACTTTCATTTCAATCATACAAATTCACCTGATGTTTAAAGTTATTACTATAAATAATTTATCATAAATTGCAATAAATAACAAAAACCATGCCGCATGGCATGGTCTTCATCAATTATAAAGGTTTTATCTAATATTCAGATTGAGCTGTCTGGTGAGAGTCATCCTTCATTGAGGCATAACAATCTGAACAGTAAACTTCTTTATCTTCTCTTGGTTTAAATGGAACTGTTGTTTCACATCCACATTTAGAGCAGGTGATGTTATATCTTTTTTTAGCGAAACCTCCGCCTCCTGATCTTTGTTTTTTTCTGTTAGTTCTGCAAGCTGCGCATCTTTTCGGAGTAGCGAAACCTTTCTCTGCATAAAATTCTTGTTCTTCCGATGAAAAAATAAATTTGCAACCGCAGTCTGAGCATGTTAACTCAATGTCTTGATAAGTGTTTTCGAACATGATGTTTTTCTTTCTGATTTATGTGAACAAATACATTATCTTATTATTTTTGATAATTGTAAAGGATAATATTAAGTTTTGTATTTCTGAGCATTAATAAGAATGCAGTTATAAGATATTAATATTCTTCAAAATAGAGTGTACATCTATATCTAAGCCCAACTTTAATGTATAAAAATCAATACCGGAAGTATTTTCATCTAAAATCGCCTTGAGCTTCACCCCGTCTTTTTCCGTAGTAACAATTGCGGATACACCCAACTTTTTAGCCTCTTCAACAATATTAGAAACATCATCAGGGGTATATAAATGGTGATCGGTAAACTCACGTCTTTTTACTATTTCAAAATCTTCTTTTTCAAGGTAGCTAAAGAAGAATTCAGGTCTTGCTATCGCACAAAAAGCATAAATTTTACCACCCTGCGGTAAAATCTCATGGTTTTTAAGATTAAAAATACCATCGGGCTTAAAATTGCAAACCTGAGCCGGCTTAGCATATTTTTCAGATAATTTAACGGCAAAATCGCGGCAATTATCACGAGCTGTATCATCAAACGCTCTTTTATTCATAATTAAAATATAGTCGGCACGCTTAATTTCAGATAAAGGCTCTCTTAAAGGACCCAAAGGAAGCGGCTTTGTGTTCCCGAAGCGCAAATTACCGTCTATCAAGAGTACATTAAAATCCCTGTAAAGCTTCAAATGTTGAAATCCGTCGTCAAGTATTAAAACCTCTGCGCCGTTTTTCAAAGCTTCGTTTGCGCATGCTACACGGTTACGGCAGGTCAAAACAGATGTATTTTGGGCATGAAAAGCCAGCCAATAAGGCTCATCACCGCCCATATAAGCGCTGTGAAAAATATTTTTGCCGTCGCTTATCACATGAACGTTCGTATTATTGAGTTTACCGCCGTATCCTCTGCTTAAAAGCGCTGTATTTTTGCCCAGTTCATTGGATATATAATTAGCAAGTGCAACACACACAGGGGTTTTTCCTGTACCTCCGGTTGTAATATTACCTATAGAAATTACAAAAGCTTTAACCTTATTTGTTTTTAGAATACCTGACTTATAAGCCAAAAGCCTTAATTTTACAGCTGCAGAATAGAAAAAAGACAAAAAAGCAAGAAAAAAACACAATATTTTTTCATCAAAATCAAGTTCTTTTTTATAATGAAGTTTGGCAATTAAATTTTTCATTAGCAAATTTTAGCATGAATGGCAAAGTTATTCATCCAGTACTCCAAAATCAAACTCGGCAAGTGGTCTTACAAAATCACTATGGGAAAACATTCTTATCATATACCTTCCGGGTTCATAAACATAAAAGGTACCGGTTAAGTAGCTCTTGCCGGGCGGAACACTGTAGTCTTTGCCCCGCTCAATTGTATACCCCCACATATAAGACATAGCGCTTTTCTTAAGCAGCTGTAACCTTATTGCATCAGACTTGATGCCTTTTGGAAAAATAAGTACAAAATTAATCGGCTGGTTGACCTTAAGCATATCTTCAGGAACAAACTGCTCTTTGGTAAGAGGTTTGGAGCTTAAATAAATTTGATTTTTTTCACTGCAGCCGCAAAAAAATAAAGGCATTAAAAGTATAATAAGTATAGCCGAAAATTTTTTCATAGCTTCTCTTCACCTCTTCAGCCCCTCAGCTTCCCAACTTCTTAGCTGGCAAGCCCCTTAGTCTCTCAACTTCCCAGCCGCTTAGATGCCAAGCCTTCACCTCTTCAGCTACCAAGCCCCTTAGCTGCCCAACTTCCTTAAGACATTTTTCTGCTTCTTTTCCTTGCAGCTTCTTGCTTGCGTTTGCGTTTTACGCTTGGTTTTTCATATCTTTCTCTTCTTTTAATTTCAGATAAGATACCTGCTTTTTGGATTTTTTTCTTAAATCTTTTTAAAGCGCTTTCTATACTTTCGTTTTCGCCGACTTTAACTTCTGACATAACCTATTAACACCACCTTCAGGTTCAAAATTATTTCTTATCATAAGAATAGCACAAAGAAAGAAAATTTTTCAACCCCAAAGTAAAACCTAACCTTCAACCAGTTTCCTGAACTCTTCAAAATCCTCTTTTGTATCAATGCCTAAAGGCTTATAATCAACAATTGCTGTTTTAATCTTCATACCGTTCTCTAAAGCACGAAGCTGCTCCAGGCTCTCTGCCTTTTCAAGCATTGATTGTTCCAAAGACGCCATTTTCATTAAACTTTCTCTTCTATAGACATACAATCCTATATGAGCAAATGAAACAGCCTGATTTGCCGCCCTTTCATAAGGAACGGGGCTTCTTGAAAAATACATTGCATAATCTTGTCTGTCTTTCACCACCTTGACAACGTTAGGATTTTGCATTTCATCGGCTTCGATTTTTCTAATCAAGGTAGAAATATCGGCATCTTTATCGGAAATAAGAACATCTATAGCCATATCAATACTTTCAGGTGTAATGAGGGGTTCATCCCCCTGAACATTAACTGCAATTGTAATATCAGGGTATTGTTCCAATACTTCTACAAGCCTGTCGCTGCCTGACTTATGGTCTTCTCGTGTCATTGCGGCTTTGCCGCCAAAAGCCTCCACGCAATCAAAAATCCTCTTATCATCAGTGGCAACAATGACGTCAGACGCTAATTTTGACAAAACAGCTCTTTCATAAACCCACCGGATAATCGGTTTATCCTGAACCTTAAGCAGCGGTTTCCCCTCCAGCCTTGTAGAGGCATAACGTGCGGGTATTATTATTGTTATTTTATTTGATTGAATAGAATTTTCCATTATCTGCTCCAAAATATAAGTATCCGTTATTAATTATGGGTGAAGAATTGATAGCGCTGCCGACACCGAATTTCCATACTATAGCGCCGGTTGAAGGCTTAATAGCATACACAAACCCATCCCCGCTTGCTGCGTATAGCGTATCGTTAGCAAATGCCATAGATGCAAAAATCGAACCGTTAGTTTTCAGGCTCCAATTTAATACACCATTTGCGGTTTTTAAACTCTGTATATAACCCTTTGCATCAGCGATATAAATATTATTTTTCTGAATAACCGGTGTTGATTTAATAAGACCCTGTGCTTTATAACTCCATTGTAAACTCCCGTTCTCAGGATTTATAGCATACAAATTTCCGTCAGTTGAAGCTATAAAAAGAGTGTTATTAGTAAAAACAGGCTTTGCCAATATTGCCCCATCGGTTTTGAACTTCCATAAAGGTGTTTTGGAATCTTTTTCAAAAGCGTAAACAATACCGTCATAGCCGCCGACATACATTTTTTTGGAATGAAAACCGGGAGAGGCGTGCAATGCAATATTTACGGGAATTTTTGCCGTAATACTGCCGTTTTTATGATTAAGACAATATACATTGCCATCCCCTGCGCTAAACAGGATATGTCCTTTTGCAAAAACCGGTGATGAAAAAACAGGCATAGGGGTTTTGAAAGTCCAAAGAATGTTGCCGTTTGACAAATCCAACGCATACAAATTTCCTTCGGCAGATGAAACAAATACCATAGAATATTCAATCTCAACGGCAGAATCTTCAACGGACACGTTCAAGTTTTTGCTCCAGACGACTTCTCCGCTGTGAGCATTCAGCATATAAACAACACCCTTGTTGTTTACAAAGACAAGGGTATTTGCGTAAACAGCCGGTGATGAGGTTATTTTGGAATTCGTATAAAGCCTGTAATTAAGCGTACCTAACGGTGTCAGGTTTGATTTATTATATCTCTCCCGAAGCTGGGTTTCTCTTTGAACAACAGGAACATCAGGCTCTGAAACCTTATTGCAGCCTGCAACCGTAAATAACATAAATAAAAGTAAAAGAATTTTTTTAGTCATTATTTTGCTCTCGGATGTGCCTGCATATACGCTTGTTTTAACCGTTCTTTTGACACATGTGTATAAATCTGTGTGTTACTAATACTAGCATGACCCAGCAGTTCTTGTACAACTCTTAAATCCGCGCCGTTTTCAAGCAGCCTTGTTGCAAAACTGTGTCTAAAAATGTGAGGGGAAATCTTCTTTGTAATAAAAAGTTCTTCGCTAATTTTCTGCAAAACTTTGTTCACGCTTCTTTGATTAAGCCTGTAGCCTGTGTTATTAATAAAAACAGGGGTATTTTCGCGTATTATTTCATTTTCAAGCGCATAATCTGGTCTGAAATCGTTTATATAAACTTCAAGATAAGTCTTGGCACGGTTAGAAACCAAAACTATACGCTCCTTTGCCCCTTTGCCGAAAACGGTAATTTCGTTTTCTTCCAGATTAAGATTTTCAAAATTCAAACCGCAAAGCTCCGAAATCCTCATGCCTGTTGCATAGAGAAGTTCTAGTATAGCACGATTTCTGGCATTTGTCGGAGAATTTAGCGCTATGCAGTTAAAAATCTGCTCAACTTCATCCTCGTTCAAAAAATTCGGGAGTTTTTTAATTTTTTTCGGGCTGCGGATATTATCCACAGGGTTCAATTCAACCAAACGTTCACGGTACAAAAATCTGTAAAAAGTCCTCAATGCGGCTATTTTTCTTGATATAGTGGTTTTTGAATAGTTAAAGTGCTGAATTTGAGCCAAATACAACCTTACAGTATTTGTATTAACTTCTTGAACAGGCAAGTTCTTGAGCCAAAACAAAAAATGCTCCACATCACCCGTATAAGCCCGCAAAGTATGTTTTGACAAATTGCGCTCAACCTCAAGGTAGAGGAGAAATTCTTCCAACAATTTAGTATTCTGCGAAATCAACTCTGATATGTCGTTTTGTGTGGTTTCCATAACAGCTTAAGTATATAATTTATCAGGGGATTGTACAAGATAAAAATCACATAGGTCAAAAGACTCACATATAAATACTTTTTGTCATTACGAGGCGAAGCCGAAGTAATCCAGGCAACATTTTTTAAATTAAAATCACCAAAGTGGAAGACTAAAAGTATTTTAATATATTGTTCCTTTATGTTTTATGGGTACATACAATATCATTTTTTCTCCCCAAAAATGAAGTATTGTTAAGTTTTTAGCAATCTAAAAAAATTATTCTACAATTAGAATATATGTAATATTAGTTTAATTTGGAAAAGAAAATGTTAAATTTGGCAGACAATAAGGAATTCATATCAGAGAGAACAAAAAACGGTCAGGAATACTTTCACTTCATAGGTATAGGCGGCATAGGGATGAGTGCTTTGGCGCTTTGTCTTATAAACAGAGGGTTTAAAATCTCAGGTTCGGATATTCAATCAAACCCCAATATAGAAAATCTGCAGCGTCTTGGCGCTCAAATATCCATAGGGCATAATGCAGCAAACCTGAAAGAAGCAAAACTTGTAATAGCAAGCACTGCAATCAAACAGGACAACCCCGAAATTATAAGTGCAAAAGAAAACAATATTCCGATTATACACCGTTCCCAACTTCTAGAGGCGCTGATGTCAGGGTTAGGGCAAGAACAAAAACCCGTATCAATAGGAGTATCGGGAACCCATGGCAAAACCACAACATCAGGTATGGCGGGCATGATTTTTGAATATGCAAAGCTTGACCCTTCCATAGTAGTAGGCGGAATGATTCCGGCTCTAAACACAAATTCAAAATTCGGCAGCGGCAGGCACATAATTTCTGAACTTGATGAAAGCGACGGAACAATAGCTATATACAAGCCGACTTATACAATAATTACAAACCTTGAAAAAGACCACGTTGACCACTACGAAGACGGGTTGCAACAGGTGCTTGAAACTTTTGAAGGGTTTATTTCACGGCTTGATGAGAACTCAAAAATCATAGTAAATATTGATGACAGCGGGGTTTTGAAACTTCTTGACGCTGTAAAATTTGAAAACATAATAACCTACAGCGCCAACGAAAGTTCCAAAGCTGATTTCATCGCCAAAAATATAGTTACCAACGGGTTTCAAACCACCTTTGATGCCTGCAAAAACGGTGAGATTTTAGGCAAAGTTACCCTCAGCATTCCGGGGCTTCACAATGTATCAAATTCACTGTCAGCTATAGCTGTTGCGCTTGATTGCGGGATTGATTTTCAAACAATTACAGAGTCGTTAAAAACCTTTACGGGAATGAAAAGACGCTTCCAATTGATTTACGATACAAATTCAATCAAGGTTGTAGATGATTATGCCCATCATCCGACCGAAGTCCTTGCTACTTTAAAAAGCGCTGACGAATTGAAATCCAAAGGACTTGTTAATCGTGTTATAGTAATATTTCAGCCGCACAGATACAGCAGGCTGCATGGTTTGTGGGAAGATTTCAAAACCTGTTTTCAATTCACCGACAAAGTTTTTATTACGGAAGTTTACCCCGCAGGAGAAAGTCCCATTGAAGGATTTAATGCAAAAGATTTTTGCGAAGAAACAGGGTTTACTTACGCGCAAGGCAGCTTCGACGAAGTTCTTGAGCAGGTTTACCCTTACATCAAAGAAGGTGATATAGTGTTAGGACTTGGAGCAGGCTCTATCACAAAGTTAACGGCAAAAATAGTTGACAGGTTGAAAAATGAACGATACTAAATTAAAACCAATAAAAAATTTAACGCTTGCACCGTATTCTACCCTAAAAGTAGGCGGCGAGGCGCAGTATGCATACATCCCCGGTTCTATAGAAGAACTTATTGAGATTGTAAAATTTCACAAGAACAACTCTGACGATATTCATATAATCGGCGCAGGGTCAAATCTGCTTATATCTTCACTCGGGGTAGAAGGCTGCGTAATTTTGACCAAAGATTTGGACAAAGCAGAGCTTGCAGGCGAAAATATCATAGAAGCGCAAGCAGGTATCAAATCCGCAATGTTTTCTAAATTTGCACTGGAAAAATCGTTGGGCGGAGCCGAGTTTTTAATAGGTATCCCGGGGTTTATAGGCGGAGCGGTATTTATGAACGCGGGAGCGCATGGCGAAAATATCAAGGATATTTTATTCAGCGTAAAAGTCCTTGATACGGAGAATTTTGAAGTTGTAGAATTTTCAAAAGGGGAGCTGAATCTTGGCTACAGGCGCAGCGCCATATCGGCAGAAAAACATATTATTCTGAGTGTAAAATTCTTAATGAATAAAAAAGATACAAATTTAATACAGGAACGTATGGATTTTCACGTGAATTACAGGGCAGCAAACCATCCGCCTTTAACGCAGCCGAGTTTGGGTTCAACCTTCAGAAACCCCGAAAACAACTACAGTGCATGCCTGCTTGAAGAAGTCGGGGCAAAAGAATACATTCATAACGGTAAAGTTCGTTTTTCAACAAAGCACGCAAACTTTTTGTATAACTTCAACAATGCAACCTCCAGCGAGGTGTTGGAACTTATGGAAAAAATGAGTGCAAAAGTACTGGAAAAGCGCAATATACAACTTATACCGGAAATAAAGTTTATCGGTAAAAAAACACAAGAGGATGAAAGAATATGGAAGAATTTTGTAAGACATTAGTACCTTTAGAAACAAAGATAGGCGTACTTTACGGCGGAATGTCGTCTGAGAGGGAAGTATCTCTGCGCTCCGGAAAAAACTGCTACGAAGCCCTGATAAGACTGGGCTATACCAACAGTGTACTTATTGACGTTGATAAGGACACGGCGCTAAAGCTAAAAGAAGAAGGAATAGAAACAGCTTTTATAGCGCTTCACGGCAAATACGGCGAGGACGGCTGTATTCAGGGTTTGCTTGAAATTTTAGGCATTCCTTACACAGGCTGCGGCGTTACTGCAAGCGCCATCTCTATGAACAAAGATATAACAAAAAGAGTACTAAGTTTATACAAAGATATTCCTCTTATTAAATCTCAAGTGGTTAAAAGAGATGAGCTGTTTGATTTCAAGCTGAAACTCAGATACCCGCTCATACTTAAACCAGTATGCGAAGGCTCAAGTATCGGTATGGTAAAAGTAGAAGCCCCTGAAAATCTCGATGAGGCGCTTTTATACGCTTATAAATTCAGTTCAAAAGTTTTAATCGAAGAATTTATCAAAGGTTTAAGCTGCACGGTAGGGGTGCTTGATATTGAAGGCGAAACCACAGCTACCCCTATTTTAGCGTTAAGAACAAAAAAAGAATGGTATGACTATGAATCTAAATATACGGAAGGGCTTACGGAATTTGAACTTCCCGCTAAAATATCGGATGAATTAACGGAAAGAATAAAAGAAATAGCCGTAAAGTCCCACCGTGCAGTCGACGCAAGGGGTCTAAGCAGGGTTGACTTTTTAATAGACGAAAATAACGGACCCTTTGTACTTGAAATCAACACTATACCTGGCATGACAGACTTAAGCGATTTGCCCGCACAGGCAAAGTGTATGGGTATCAGCTATGATAATTTGGTAAAAATAATCCTAAACAGTTCATTAATTAAAGATAAGTAGTATGTTTTTTAAAAAGAAGAAGACAAACAGCAGTTTAAATTTAAAAAATTCTTTCCCTTTGCATGCCAAGGATAAGAGGCTTTTGCACTATAAAAAAAGAAGAGAACTCAACAGACAAAAATTTATACTGAACAAAACCAAAGTTTTTTCCAAATTCTTATTGATAGGCGGATTATTTTATTTGCTGTATCTTCTTATCACAAGCTCTCTTTGGATTTTGCCTGCCGATATATTTTCAAACGGAGGCAAATATCTTGTTGTAAAAGGAGCCAATATTACTAAACCCGAACGGATAATACAGGAATTAAAAGCAATGGATATTCCCCAAAAACCGCTGTATTTGATTAATGTAAAACCTTATGAAGAAAAAATTCAAAAACTTCCTTCAATCAGAAAAGCCTTTATAAGAAGATACTGGCTTCCTGCCAGACTTGAAGTATTGGTCGAAGAAAGAACACCTATGCTGACCATTGCCCCCAGCCCAAAATCACCGAGGAGTGCAGCAATTACAAGCGACCGGGCTATTATCCCAAAAGAATATTTGACGATAGACAAAACCAAATTCCCTACCTATAAAATC